>JAGAIK010000301.1 GCA_017626625.1 Roseburia sp. | reverse complement strand
CGGAACAGATATTTTACGGTGTCCTTCACCAACCTCATGCCCTCCGCCTCTGAGCTGACCGCTTCAAAAATCTCCGGATGCTGCTTCTGGGACACCGCCAGGTCAAAATTCCGGTGGAACTGCTGTCTCGCCGTATAATTGTGGGAGTGAAACACCCTTGCCTCCGCCGCATAGTACACATAATACCCCGCCTGTATTGCCTTCGCCGCAAAAAACATATCCTCATTGAAAATCACCGGAGACTCAAAGCCTCCCAGTTTTTCAAAAATGCTGCGTTTATACGCCGCACAGACATCGGAACAGAAATATGTCTTTATTCCCAGAACGGGAATATCCTCTTTTCCCTTCCGACGGCTGACCTCAGGATAATTAAACTGCCTGGTGTAGCGCTCCACAACGGAGCAGTCCTCCTTAGGAAGCTGTCTGGCATAAGCCGCCGCCGTCCCCTCTTCCTCTAGCCCCCGAACCAGTTCCTCCACCAGAAATTCATCCGCCGGAACTGCATCCTGAGTCATAAACAAAAGAATGTCCGCCTCTGACTTTCCCGCCCCAAAACTTCTGGTTCCGCCATGGTCAAATTCCTTTTTGGAAATATGGTAAATCTCATAGGGACAGGAAAGCTGCGCTAAATATTTCTCCAGGGCATACTGTTTTTCCGCCTCCTGCCAGAGGTTCTCCTCCGTATTTAAAATAAGTACCCTATGAATAAGAAAGGTCTGCTCCTGCAATTTTTGCAGAAGCAGACAAAAGGTATCGTTTGGTTTGTAGGTTGGAATAATTACATCAACTTTCATTTAAAATCCGTCTCCCTGACCATAACCGGTGTCGCTGATAATCTGTGCACTCTTATTTTTCACCGCATCGGTGGGTTCATATGCCGTATCGTCATACAGGAATGCGTGAAGCTCTTTTACATTGGATTCCAAATCACAGGGGATAACGCAGTCACCCTTAGAACCAAGCTTTTTGGTATTCTTCTCGAAGGGGAAGCCCGTCGTCTCTCCCAATTTATAATTGAATACCTGTGCCGCTAACGCAATCAAATCCGTATTGGTATAACTGGTCTTAATATCTCCGAAAAGTGCATCAATTAAACTGTTGATGGTCTTTAAATTAGACTGCTGCGCCTTTTCAATCATAGCCGCAATGACGGTTCTCTGGCGCTCGGTACGTCTATAGTCATCTCCCGCCGTATAACGGATACGGGCATAGGCACATGCCTGCACGCCGTCCATCGTCACATTGGTTCCGCCGCTGGTTAAATACTTGGAGTTGTGTTTTGTCAGCCTGTTGATTTCGTCCATATAACCGTACATCAGCACTGCTTCATCGTCTGTTACCTCCGGAATGACAACGCCTCCTAATAAATCCACACACTCTACCACGGCGTTAAAATCAACCGTCACATAATCTGTAATATCAAGGTCTAAATTCGTATTCAGCATGGTAATCGCCTGCTCCGGACCGCCTGCGGCATAAGCTGCATTACATTTCTTAAAGGTTCCCCCGCCGATGTCTAAATAGCTGTCACGGTAGATAGAGGACATCTTTACCTCATGGGTGTCATTGTTAATGCTGGCAATAATGATAACGTCGCTGTTTCCTTTGGAAAGATTTCCATTCGAACGGTTGTCAAGACCAAATAAAGCGATGGTGGTATACCCCTGCATAATTTCCTGTGCTTCTTCTGAGATACCTTCATTCGTCTCCACTTTCTCCTTGTCGAAAGAGGTATCCTTGTCAATCTTGGAAAACTTAACTACCACAAACAATACTGCCGCCAAAATCAGTAATACAAGAATCTCAATGGCAACAATCAGCACCTTCTTCTGCTGCTGTTTTTTCTTTTTCCGGGTGGAAGTCCTCCTTCCTGCTGCCCCCTGTCCTGATTTTGTTCTTCCCTGTTCTGCTTTACTCATAAACTTTTCTCCTAATACGCATTTTTATTTATAAAACCTTTGAAAATGGTGAGGAACAGGATTTTGACATCCAGTCCCAGCGTCCAGTTTTCAATATAATACAAATCATGCTCAATCCTCTTTCGTATGGACGTATCCCCACGATAGCCGTTGACCTGTGCCCAGCCGGTCATGCCCGGCCTCACCTGATGTTTAATCATATAACGGGGGATTTCCTCACGAAACTTCTCCACATACTGCGGACGCTCCGGTCTTGGTCCAACCAGGCTCATGTCCCCTTTCAGGACATTAAATAACTGCGGAAATTCATCCAGGCTTGTCTTCCGCAAAATCCGCCCGACCTTTGTAATCCGGGGGTCATCTTTCTGAGTCCAGCCCTTCCGCTCTTCCTCTTCCGTCTGTACATACATGGTACGGAATTTGTACATATGAAACGGCGTATTGTGCAGACCTACCCGTTCCTGTTTGAAAATCAAAGGTCCCTTTGACGTTGCTTTCACCGCTATGGCTGTCACAAGCATCACCGGGGAAAAGAGGATAATACAGAAAATAGAGCCCACAATATCCACGCACCGTTTCACAAGTGCATTAAAGGTATTCGATAACGGCACATAACGGATATTGATAACCGGAAGCCCTAACAAATCCTCCGTATAAGGCTTTGTGGGAATAATATTCCCGTAATCCGGAATAAATTTGGTATGAACCCCGGACTTCTCGCACTCAGCCACAATTTTTTCCAATTTGTAATATTCTTCCAGTCCCAGAGTAATCGCAATCTCATCCAGCTTGCTCTCCGGAAGAATGTAGAGTAAATTCCCCACGCTCCCAATTACCTTAACGCCCTTATAAGTTGTCCCACGGGCAATGTTATCATCCAGGATACCACGCACGTTATAGCCCCATTGCGGATTTTGCTGTATTCTGTCGATATACTGCTCTGCCGCCCTTGAATACCCCACCAGCAGAATGTGCTTTAAATTATATCCGTTCTTCCGTATTTTCCGCAAAATGCGGCGCAGCAGCAGACGGAAACTCTCCTCAAGCAGCACATTGATAACAAAGAAATAGAAGAACATCTCTCGCGAAAAGTTCTGAAACTGTTCCTCATAAGACTGAAAAAAGAATAAGCCTGTAAATGTAATAAGAGCCCCAACCGTATTGGCGCCGACAATATTCGACAGCTCCAGACGTCTTCCCTGTACCCGCTTCGGCGTGTATAAATTAAAAGCATAGTATATCACTAACAATAACGGAACCAGAATAATCAGCGCCTGCATATAATAACGGAATGACAGCGCACCGCCTTCTGTATCCAGAATACCGCTCGAAAACTTCAACCACCATGCCAGCATATAGGACACTACAATCACACATGCGTCTATTACCACATGCAGCCTGTTAAGGTGCTTCTGATTATCTTTTATCATAGTGTCATCCTTCTACCCTTTTTCAAGCTTTCATATAAAACTAATGATACAATAATTTTCCAAAAAGCACAACTTCTTTTTCTTAAAACAATTGTCACATTTTCTTAATATTTTCTTATTTTTCTTTTGATTTTCGAAATATCTTTGCTTATTTTTCTCTCAAAACCCGGAAACTATTAGAAATCAGTTCTATTTCCAGCTCCACATACCGCCGGAAAGGCTGTGCAGAAAAATTCACAGGCTTTAAGCTGCGGCACGCCGCAATTCCCTCTTTTATCCCGGTGCGGTACTCCTTCCCGAAGCCCTTCCGGCAGAAAAACAGCCATTTAATCAGTATTCCCACAGACAAAAACAGTGCATTCACCACCCGCTGCGGCACCGGCATATTTTTGTATGCCACAAACACGGAATTTCTTGCCGCCAGATAAACCTTTTTCTCATTGTACCTTGCTCCCGTGGTGGCGCTGCCCACATGGTAGACCTTTGCTCCGGGAAAATAACGGTTTCTGTATCCCATGATTTTTGCCCGGTACCCCAAGTCCACATCCTCCAGGTAAGCAAAATGGCGCTCATCAAAAAGCCCTGTTTTTTGCAGCAGAGCCATGCGGTAAATCGCCGCCCCGCCGCAGGCGGAAAAAATATCCGTTTCCTCCTCAAACAAGGCCGCCGGTTTTCCTTTGCCCCGGGCTCTCGCCCAGCCTAGAACCGTATATAAATCCCCGGCATTGTCGAGGATATCCCTCTGCCAAAAATCCAGCATCATGGCACTGCCGGAAAAGATGTCCTCTGACTGTTTCATCCCCCGCAGCAGTTCTTCCACCAAATGGGGCTCTGCCTCCGTATCGTTGTTGAGAAGAATGACGAAAGGGGTTTTCGTCTTTTTTATCCCCAGATTTACCGCTTTGCAGAACCCTGTATTTTCTCCCAGAGCAATGATTTCCATATCCAGAATCTCCGACGTCACAGAAGTGCTGCCGTCGGTGGAACCATTGTCAATCACAAGAACCTTAAAATCGGTCAACGTCTGCTGCTCTAATGTCTTTATGCAGTTTTCCAATAAGGCTTTCCCATTATAATTAGGAATCACAATCGTCGCTTCCGTCATGCCTCCCTTTTACCTTTCTGATGTATGTAAAGCCAGCCGTCAGCGTAATCTTTTCGTTCTTCCTCTGACATTGCAGTGTAATTTTCAAATTCCATTTTCGTCAGGGTCATCTGCGGGGCGCCGCATTTAAAGCACTCCACATCTTTGCGGCGGGATACCACGCGCATCCAGCCGCATTCGGGACATATGAATACCTTCATCATGGTTGATTATTTCTCCCTCTTTCTCTCTATGCAATCCTTCGTCTTTTTGTAACCAACAGCTCCTAGTCCCTGAAATAAATATCTCTTGTATATACTTTCTCTTTCACCGGCTCTAACATGGCATCAAACCGGTTTGCCACAATCACGTCGCTGAGCTTTGCAAATTCCTCAAAATCTGCAACCACTCTGGCATTCTCAAAAACCTCCGTCTGTAACGTGGGGTCATAAATCACAATCGTCACTCCCTTTGCACGGATTCGCTCCATGATGCCCAAGACAGAGCTCTGTCTGTAATTATCGGAATTTGCCTTCATTGCCAGACGGTAAATGCCCACCACCTTCGGATTTTTCTCTAAAATCTGCTCCGCAATGAAATCCTTTCTGGTGTGGTTTGCGTCCACAATCGCTCCCATAATGTCGTTGGGCACATTGTTATAATTTGCCAGAAGCTGCTTGGTATCCTTCGGCAGACAGTAACCGCCATATCCAAAGGAAGGATTGTTGTAATGAGTTCCAATACGGGGGTCTAAGCCGATACCCTCGATAATCTGCTTCGCATCCAGCCCTTTCATCACTGCGAAGTTATCCAGTTCATTAAAGAAAGCAACCCGCAGGGCAAGATAGGTATTGGCAAACAGCTTCACCGCCTCCGCCTCTGTCAGATTGGTAAAGAGGGTGGGAATCTCCTCCTTAATAGCGCCCTCCTGCAGCAGCCCGGCGAAGGTCTTAGCCGCCTGCTTCATTTCCTCATTGCCTGCCTTTGCACCCACGATAATCCGGGACGGATAAAGGTTGTCCTTTAATGCCTGCCCCTCCCTCAAAAATTCCGGCGAAAATAAAATACGCTCTGTGTGATATTTTTCACAGATACTCTCTGTATAACCCACAGGAATTGTGGATTTGATTACCATAACCGCCTTAGGGTTCACCTCTAACACCAGTTCAATCACAGACTCCACGGAGGAAGTGTCAAAATAGTTTCTCTTGGTGTCATAATTGGTGGGTGTGGAAATGATAACAAAATCCGCCTCCTTATAGGCGCTTCTGCCATCGGTGGTGGCAGTCAGGTTCAGCGGCTTCTCCGCTAAATATTCCTCGATTTCCTTATCCACAAGGGGCGATTTTCGGTTGTTAATCATCGCTACTTTTTCTTCTATAATATCTACAGCGTGTACCTCATGGTTCTGCGCTAATAAAATGGCATTCGACAAACCTACATATCCGGTGCCTGCGATTGCGATTTTCATCCTTACATCCTGCCTTTCTCTGAAAAACTACCCGTTTCCATGCTTTTTATAGTATCATTTTATCAGGGTTCCTGCAAGCTGTATTGCGTTTCCGCAAAAACAGCCGCCCTGCGCTCCGGCTGTCGGGCAGCAGCCCCCTGCCAGCGGCAGTACCTTAATTCTGTCGCAAATATATCTGCAATACACGAATACACTCCCTTACGTCTAACGGTTTCGGTATATGGGCATTCATACCGCACTCTAAACAATGCTTTGCGTCATCGGAAAATGCGTCTGCCGTCATGGCGATAATCGGCAAATCCTTATCAGCCCGCTCTAACGCCCGAATTGCCTCTGTGGCTTCATAGCCGTTCATCTCCGGCATACGAATGTCCATCAGAATCGCATCATAATACCCAATCTCAGAATTTTTAAACTTCTCTAAACACTCTTTTCCATTGAGCGCCCGCTCCATACAAAGACCCATTCCCGACAGAATCTCATTGGCAACCTCCCAGTTGATATCCATATCTTCCGCCAAAAGAATGTGCTTTCCTTCAAAATCTATCTCCTGCGTCTCCGTCTGCTGCGGTATCTCCCCATCCTGTTCCATATAACGGCTCAGATAGGAAAACAGTGTGGATTTAAACAGGGGCTTTGCGATAAATCCCTCCACCTCTGCCTCCTGTATTTCGTCTTCAATATCGCTTCTGTCATAGGCAGACATCAGAAAGATGGGGATTTCTTTCCCCACGCGCTCCCATATCTCACGTATCGTCTGTACACCGTCCATATTCGGCATCTTCCAGTCAATCAGCACAAACTGGTAATCCTCCCCATTCCTGTGGTGCTCTTCTATCATCTGCACCGCTTTCCTGCCGTCTAAGGTCCACTCCGCCTGAACCCCCAGTTCCTCTAAATTGGCTGCTGCGCTGGTGCACAGTTGTTCATTGTCATCCACCACCAGAATACGCCAGGGCGGCAGTTTCCTCTCTTTTTCTTCCATAGGAACCTTTTTTAAATCCAGAATAACATGAAAGCGGGTTCCCTCCCCCTGCCGGCTCTGCAGTTCAATGGTTCCCTCCATCATATCCACAATCCTCTTTGTGATTGCCATGCCAAGCCCAGTTCCGGTGGTCTGGCGCACCTGTTCGGTCTCTTCTCTGGCAAAGGTATCCCAGATTTTTTTCTGAAACTCCGCTGACATACCAATCCCCGTATCCTCCACAAGGAAATGGGTACGGACATACTCCTCCCCTTTCTCCGAAGGCTCCTGGTACATATGAATATCAATTCTGCCGCCCTCCGGCGTAAACTTTGCCGCATTGGACAGCAAATTCAACATCACCTGGTTGAGACGCACGTTATCGCAGTAAACCTCTTCCGAAATAATATTCCGGATAAAAATATCAAAATACTGTTCTCTCGCCTTTACTAACGGCTGCATAATACTCACCATATCGTCCATCACATCCCGAAGGGACATGGGATTTATGGAAAGCGTCATCTTCCCGCTCTCAATCTTAGACATATCCAGCACGTCATTGATAAGCCCCAGCAAATGTTTGCTGGAAAGCTGTACCTTTCTTAAGCAGTCCTCCACCCGTTCTCTGTCTTCGATATTTTTCTGGGCAATCTCGGACATTCCGATAATGGCGTTCATAGGCGTGCGGATATCGTGGCTCATGCTGGATAAAAAGTCGCTCTTTGCCTTATTGGCACGGTCCGCCTCCTGCCTCGCCGCCGTAAGTTCCCTCATCTGCCGTTTCGACAGACGGTAATATCCAAAAAGGATTACCGACATTGTAATCAAAATCACCACACAGGCGCCGATGGTCACCATAAGCCTGATGGAATCCAATTCCGTCACGGCTTCTCCCAACACTCCGTCCGGCATGACGGAAATCAGATACCAGTTGGTATTTTCCGATAACGGGACACCATAAACATGCCGCGGATTTCCATCCAGGGAAACGCGAATAGAGTAGTCCTCTTTCGCCGCCATAGCTGCCTGCAGCTCATTCACATAGTCCGCAGTGCTCTTCCCGTCAAAGTCCTCATAACGCTCCCGAATCCGCTCGAAATAATTTTCCCGGTATGCGTCTGCATTGCGGATGACAAAATCCCCCTCCTTGTCAATAATGTGGGAATACACCAACGCCTCATCCTCGTACAAAAACATCGCCTGATTCAGATACTCCATGGAAACTCCTGCAATCAGGGAAATGCTTTCTCCCTCCCCCATGGGATAAGAAGCTTCCTTTCCCAACAGCAGCACTTTTTCCTCAGAGTTTCTTCGCCCCTCCGTCACAAGATACCCGTCTTTCTGCAAGGATGCCTTAGCATCATCACTGCCGCTAAACTCCACGGCACCGCCATAGATTTCCACCAGTTCCCCGTCTTCTGTCAGGAAACCAAGGTAAGAAAAATTCCGCACCTCTGCCCGAAGCTGCAATTCCTCCAGCATATCCTCCCCATAGGCTGCCGTCTCCGGCGGTACCGCCCGCAAAATTCCCTCCACCTGCTCTAAGCGCAGACCCACAATAGACTGGAATTTCTGCTGTATCTGCCGACTCATCTCAGCCATGTAAATATCCGTGATTTTCGTGATAGACTTATCCGTCCTGTAAGACAGATACATTGTCATCCAGACAAACATCACCACACATACCACGATTACACAGGCAAAGCTGCGCCGAAAAAAACTGTTTTCCTTTTTATCCATTGCTTATCTTCCCATTCATTTACAAAATATCCGTTTTATCCCATGCACTCCGCAGAAACTTGCATAGGAACGCTGTTTTGCGTTCATTATATCATGTGCAAAAAACGGCACATGATTGACATTCGCCGTTCGCCGAACAAGCAAGCATGTTCTTCTCTCTTGCGCTCATTATAGCATACCGCAGCCGATGGCTGCAATCAAATAAAAAGAATCATCCTGTTCGTACATGCACGTGCTATAATGCACATATATTGGTATCTGTGTACCACTCCATCGGGAACTAAATTCCCCTGCAAGCATTTATACGAAAGGATG
>JAGAIK010000300.1 GCA_017626625.1 Roseburia sp. | reverse complement strand
ATGCTCCCCGCTTGGGTCCCGGAAACGGTTTTCAAAATCATTCTTCATCGCGTCAATCATAATGTTTTTTGCCTGTTTTACGGTTCTTGCCTTGGCAAAGGCGTCTAACTTCTCCCCCTGAATCTGAAGCACCGGCTTTAATTTCAACAGGGTTCCGAGCGCCGCTGCCGCCGGAGTGATTCTGCCGCCCTTTTTCAGGTAATACAAGGTGTCCACCATAATATAAATGGAGGACTCCATCTTGTCCCGCTCTAAGATATCCTTAATCTCCTCTGCGCTTCTGCCCTGTTTCGCCAGTGCCATGGCGTCTAATACGGACTGACGCTGGGTAACGGAAATCCTCTGGTTATTCACCACCTGCACCTTTCCGTCATAGTCCTGGGAAAGCATTAACGCCGTCTCACAGGAGCCGCTGAGTCCTGAGGACATGGGAATGTGCACAATCTCATCATAGGTTTTCAACAGCTCGTCCCAGGTGTCGGTTACACTTCCCACCAGCGGCATGGAAGTGGAAATATTCGTATCCTGGGAAAGCATCTGATAAAACTCTTCCTGTGTCAAATCAATGTCTTCATATAATGTCTTTTCTCCTACAAAAAAAGGCATCGGCAAAATGGTAACGCCTAACTCCTTTGCCTCCTTCTGGGTAATACCGCTGTTACTGTCAGATACAACTGCTATTTTACTCATGAAACTGCTAACCTCCTATAATGTTTCTGAACGCTCTTTGATGTTTTTCTGGAAATTAATGATTTCATGCTCATATTCCTCTGTCATATACCGGGAGGTAATCATGAAATCCGCAGACGCACGGTTATTGGCAATGGGAATGTCATAGACCTGGGCAATCCGAAGAAGTGCCTTGACATCCGGGTCGTGGGGCTGCGCCGTCAGCGGGTCGGAAAAGAAAATGATAAAATCCACTTTTCCCTCCACAATTTTGGCTCCAATCTGCTGGTCGCCGCCTAATGGACCGCTGTTATAGCCTCTCACAGGGAGGCCTGTCTTATCCGTAATCATCCGGGCGGTGGTTCCCGTACCGCATAGGAAATGATTTTTTAAAATCTCCTTATTCTCCTCACACCATGCAATCAAATCCGCCTTTTTATTATCATGCGCAATCAATGCGATATTTTTCTGCTTGCCAATGGTTAATGTAATAAAGTTCTCTCCCATACTCCCTCTCCTTTTCTTTATTTACTCCGCTCATTATATCATATTCTCTTTCAATCTTCCACAAAAAAATAGAGCTGTCTGCACAGCCCTATTTTCTGTTTCTCCCCTGTTAATTTTTCTCCACCAGTTGTTTCATCTGCTGGGAAATGGAGTAAATCTCTCCTAATACCGTATTCAGTTCTTCCAAGCTGTCCATGCTCTCGTCACAGACCGCTAAGCTGTTGTCCGCAGAAGCGGAAACCTCTTCACTGGTGGCGGAAAGATTGGTAATGCTGTCATTAATCTGGGTATTTGCCTCTAAGATACCGTCCACCTCGGTGGTAAGGCGGGACACCGCATGATACAACGTCTCCACCTTGTCCTCTATCAGAGAGAACTTATCCTTCGTCTCTTCTATCATCTCATTCTGACGCTCCGAGGATTCTGCGGATTTCTGCATGTTATCCGCCGCCTCTTCCGCATTCACCATCAATTTTTCAATAATGTCCGTAATCTTTCCGGTGGCTTCCTTCGTCTCTTCCGACAGCTTCCTGATTTCATCTGCCACAACGGCAAAGCCCTTTCCTGCCTCTCCTGCCCGTGCCGCCTCAATGGACGCATTCAGCGCTAACAGGTTGGTCTGGTCGGAAATACTCGTAATGCTGGCAATGATAACCTCCACTTCCTTAATACGGTTATTCAGTTCCTCCGTGGTGGTTCTGGTTGCAAGGTTAATCTGCGCAGTCTCTCCCGCCTGTACCTTTAACTCCGCCACCAGTCCGGCGCCTTCTACCACAGCTTCTTTTGAAATCTCCGAAGCACTCTTCATGGAGTTTGTTTCTTCCTCGGCATTCTGCAGGCTGCCCTGGATATTATTGGTCATCCTGGTCTGGGCTTCCACTGCCTCCGCCGTGACTCTGATGCTGCCGGCAATCTCTTTCACCGATTCATGGCTGTTGTGCATCGTTTCCGTCAGCACCTCCGCCCTTTCCCTGGCTACATCAAACTTCTCCGCCAACTCTTCCGACAGCCCCATAATCTCAGAGGCAATTCTTGCGCTGCTGTCCATCTGCTCCTTGATGGCGCCCAAATCCTCTTCCGCGTGGCGTGCTAACACACGCACCACAATATCACATACCACACAGAATAAGATGGCAAAGCAGCTCTGCAGTATGGCATCCCCCTGAATATCAGAAGCTCCTGTTACAAAAGTTTTTGCCGTAATCGCCAGACTCAGCACACTCACTATGACGGCACAGCATTTGATCAGTTTTTTATCCATGTACAGCACTGCCGCTAACATAATCGGAAATGCAAAGGCATAATATGCAATATAGGAATTGGTAAGCACCATCAGCGCATAAACCACCAGCATACATGCAATGCTAATTATCACAAACTGCTGCTCCTTTTTGTATTTAAAATACGCTACTAAAAAGATAACCGTAGCAACTCCGTTTACCACTGCCCGGATGGTCACCAGCGTCAGATTTGCCGTGGCATCCGCAAACCCAAGAAGATTTAAGATGTCTATTACACCCAGAATAATCACACCTATGATAAAAGTAATTTTGTTTTTCTGCAATCTCTGCATTGTCTTTAGTTCCATAACATTCTCCTGCCTTTCCTAACTATGCTGTCTTTCTTCTCTCCTAAGGCAATTTTACCTTTCCATCCATCAGCATTTTAATAAATGCCGTATCCCTGATAATCCAGGGGTCTTTTCCCAGAAGTGCATTCCGTTCATAAATCGCTTCGGGAGACGCCCACCTCAGCTCATATCCCTTTGCTATCTCGCTGGGGGTAAGCTGAAGCGCCTCCTGCCGCTCCCCCGTCTCACAGTAAAAAAACATGGAATGGCAGATATATTTTTTCTCAGGATTGAATAAATCTCTCCGGATTTCCCGGATTTCTCCTAATTCTAAAATACTCTCTTCTATCACATGCAGCCCTGTCTCCTCTAAAATCTCCCGGACAAGCGCCTGTATAAAATCTTCCCCCTTTTCTAATCCTCCGCCCGGAATCTTATATTCGCCGTCCCTGCTGCACTGCATCGCAAGCTTTCCATCCCGGCAGATAATCCCCCTCACGGAATATTTTTCATACACACTAACCGTATCCTGATAATTTCCTGCATCAAATACTGTCAGAACCTCCATACCGCTTCCTTTCTCTTGTGCACGTCTATTTTTCTGACTAAATTGTAGCACGATACGTCTTATTTTACAATAGTTTTGTGAATTTCGCACAAACAATCCCGGTATTTTACAGTTAATTTATTACATAAGACGGAAACTCCTTTTTATTTTATGAATATTCATTCTTTATTTTCGGTACTTTTTCGGAAACTATTTTCGGGGGAAATTTTTTCAAAAACGATTGACAGAAAAAACGGCACAAAAACAGGAGGTGCTTTCGCACCTCCCGCTTTTCGCTTTGCAGTCTGTATTTCTTATTACATCATGCCCATACCGCCTGCGCCGCCCGCCTGCGCCACAGGTGTCTCTTCT
>JAGAIK010000023.1 GCA_017626625.1 Roseburia sp. | reverse complement strand
TCCGTCAGCTCGGAAAATTGCCTTGGGTTAAGCTTATCCGTCAATGTATAATCGTCATTGATTTCCTGATTGGCAAGCCCCAATGCCGATGTCACATAGTCGAGGCTCTCTAACTTCTGCAGCAGCTTTTTCTCTTTCTCATAGCTTCCCTGGGGCACAATGACCACTAACTGATTGCTGGCACCGAACACCTCCTCCACCTTCTCCGTGGCAATTTTGGAATCGCTTTTTTTCGCACTTTCCACCGAATTGGTGTCAAAGGCATACTGACAATTACTGGATAAGAAAAATGCGGCAATGACCACCACCAGAAATACCGGAGGAATAATATATTTTGTCTTAGCCGCAAATTTTCCAACAAAGCTAATCTCCGGTACATAACATTTATGATGGCTCTTATCAATCCCCTTTCCGAAAATCAGGATAACCCCCGGCATCAGGAAAAAGACGGAAATCAGGCTTAATAAAATGGCTTTTACCAGAACGATACCCATATCATAGCCCAGCTTAAACTGCATAAGCATAAGCGCCACCATACCGGAAACCGTAGTCAGGGAAGAAGCGCTGATTTCCGGGATCGCCTTCGACAGCGCCACCTTCACTGCGTCCACCCGGTCTAATGTCTCATGCTCTTCCATATATCTGTCGCAGAGGATAATGGCGTAATCAATGGCAAGGGCAAGCTGCAGCACCACCGCAATGGAATTGGTGACAAAGGATATCTCGCCAAACCAGTAGTTTGTTCCCATATTCAAAATTGCCGCCACACCAAAGGTAATCAGCAGCACCGGAATTTCCATATAGGCCTTTGTCGATATTAAAAGCACTGCCACAATGACCAGCACGGCAAGCACCAGAATAACGCTCATTTCCTCGTTGAGCATTTCCGCACTTTCCTCCACCTGACCGATGGTGGTGGAGACATAAACATCTTCTTTACTCAGGATATTTTTTATCTCCTTCACGGCGCTGATACTGACGGTATCCTCATCTTCGCCTTCCACCGTCACATCATAGAGGGCATTGGTTCCCCTGTAGTGATCCTCACTGTCGTCAAACACCACAGATTTCACTCCGGGTACATCCTCAATCTGCTCCTTAATCTCTTCCGCCCGGTCATAGGTCACATTTCCCACCATTACCCGCGCCGTACCGTAAGTAACAAATTCATCTTCCATAATGGTAAGACCGCGCCGCGTCTCACTCTCCGCCGGAAGATAGGACGTAATGTCCTGGTTTACCTGCACCTTATTCACGGAAGCGATGCTGTAAATAATGGCAACCACAAATAAAATCTCGATTGCTTTCCGCTTATCCACAATAAAGCTTGCCAGAGTAAACCAGAAATTTCCCTCTTTCTTTTCCTCTTTCATAAATTTTCCCCATTTCTGCACATTTGTATTCTTTCTTGACACTGTGTTGATTTATTTTTCTTTTTTCATTATAATAAATTTCAAAGGAATGCTCAAGCAACAAGAGCATTCCCTTTGTCCATTATTCGACACTTTTTGCTATTTTGTCAATTTTTTATATTTTTTTCATGATTTTGGAAATAGCAGGGAAACCTGCGGACCGCCATTCTGCGGAGAATAGGAGATACTATGACTGAAAAGAAAACGGACCGCCGGGTCAGACGAACCAGAGAGCTTTTAACCAACGCCCTGGTGGCTTTATTGTAGGAAAAAAGCCTCCACGAGATTACCGTAAAAGAGCTGTGTGACATGGCGGACATCAACCGCGGAACCTTTTATCTGCACTATAAGGACATTAACGATATGACAGAGCAGTTGGAAAATGATATTTTAATCCAGTACGAAAGCCTGTTAAAGCGCTATGCGCCTTCGGAGTTAGCCCAAAATCCTTATGACATTTTATATCATCTGATTCTTTTTACCGCAACCTACAAGGATTTGTTCAAAACCCTGCTGCGCCCCGGCGGAAACATTTCTTTTCTGGTAAAAATCAAGGCTCTGTTCCGCCGTACCTATCTGGAGGTGTGGGCAACCTCCAAAACTTCCCACAGCCAGGCGCAGATTGAGTATTCCTATGATTTCCTCGCCGGAGGTTTTGTGGGAATGATTGAATCCTGGATTTTATCGGACACTCCGGAAACGCCGGAGGAACTGGCGGCGCTTTCCACCGATATCATGCTTGCCTGCTTCCGTTCTCTGTTGTGACGGAATTTATCTGTTTTTATAATAAAATACCGCCAGTTGGGTTCTGTCACGCAGCGCCAGCTTTTCCAATATCACGCTGATATAATTGCGCACCGTTCCCTCACTTAAGAAAAGTTGCTCCGCGATTTCCCGGTTGCAAAATCCCTCCGCCACAAGCTCGATGATTTTCTGTTCTTTCTCATTGATATCATACTGGCTGTAGTCAAATTCCTCTTTGTTCTGCAGCAATACCGGAATTTTACCCACTATCTCCCCGCCGAAAACGCTCTGTCCGCCAAGTACCGCGTCAATGGCAGGGGCAATCCCTTCAAAATCCTGCTTTAAAATATATCCCTTCGCCCCCAGATTCAGCGCTTTTACGATATACTCATCATCGGAAAAGGTAGTAAGGAAAAGGATTTTCGCCTCCGGATGCCTCTTTAAAATTTCCTCCGCCGCCTCGAGACCGCTCATCTCCGCCATACGAATGTCCATCAAAAGCACGTCAGGCCGGAGGCTCTCATAGAGGGCAACCGCCTCTCTTCCGCTGTGCCCTAAGGCAGGCACCTCCATTCTGCCGCCCGCCTCTAAAATTGTCTTTAAAGAAACCGCCACTAAATTGTCATCATCCACCACTAAAACCTTCATCCGTTCCTCCCAGTCTGTTCTATGTCATGTTCCATAAGTCCTGTCTTGTCCCCTGACGACTGTTTTTTATCCAATCGTCTTTTTTTGGGAACAGAAGCAAAAATACGAACTCCCTGCTCCCCGTCTATCCGAAAGGTTCCCTCTAAAGCCTCCACCCGGTCACGCATATTGATAAGCCCGATTCCCTGCCCGTTTTCCGCCTTTAACCCTTTTCCGTTATCCTCCACACACAACTGGTAAAAAGCAGGATGCTCCCGCAGTGTCACGGAAACCTTTGAGGCATTGGAATGCTTTAAAATATTTGACACCGCCTCTTTCACTATCATAATAAAGCAGTATTTGACTTCCCGCGGCACCTCTGCGCCCATGTCATAATCAAATGCCGTCTGATAGCCTGTCTCTAAGGGCTTTAAAGTTTCCGACACCACCTGCTTTAAGTCAATGGAATCCTCATGTAAATCGTGAACGCTCTCCCGAATACTGTTCATCGCCTGATTCAGCGTATCGCTGACCCCGGCAAGCTGCTCATGCAGAGGGTTTTCCGGGTACACCGCCAGCAGTGCCCCCATCTGCAGAATAGAGCGGGACAGCATATGCCCCACATTGTCGTGAATCTCCCTGGCAATGCGGTTCCTCTCTTTTAAAACGGCGAGGGAGATTTCATAATCCTGCTTTTCCATCAAATCTTTATTTTTCTGTTCCAACGCCAGATTCAGCTCCGTACTGTTGTCCCGCAGCACAATCAGATTCTTCTCAAGCCGGCGGCTCTGCCCGGTCCGCACTGCCAAAAAAACTGCCAAAACAGAAGCAATTCCCCAGAGCGCTCCCTGAGGTGTCAGCCATAACTCCTGCGGTCTTAGCAAATACGGCAGAATACCGATGGCTCCCCAGTAAAATTTTTCCTCTGTGCATTCATAAAAAATCACCGGAAGAAAGCAGAGAAACGACGGCAGAAAAAAGCAGAGCGCCACTGCCGCCGCCACCAGCAGTTCCTTTTTCTTTTTCTCCGTAATATAAAATCCCAGCGCCGCCGCAATAACCCCAAACAAAGTTGCCGCCACCGACTCTGTCGTACCTCCCTGCCATACCGCCAGAAAAATCCCAAACGCCAGCAATATCCCTTTATCTATCAGAACAGCCATCCCATACTCCTTTTGTCCTTTACCTTTCTCTCCTTAAAATATCATTTTCTATAAAAAATGTCATTCCTTTTTCAAAGTTTGTGACATCTGTCACATTTTTTCCTGACGCCCTTCACTTCTCTTTCTTTTGGCAAATCCTTATACTGACAGTAAGATGATACCGCAGATTTCCCATCTGCCCTCATCAAAGGATAAAAGGAGGAAACACTATGCCGACACCTGTTGTAAAAGTCGAAAATCTGGTAAAACGCTATAAAGAACTGGTGGCTTTAGACCACTTTAACTTGGAAATCATGGAGGGGGAAATCTTCGGTCTTTTGGGTCCCAACGGCTCCGGGAAAACCACCACCATCAACTGTATTTTATCCCTGCTGGGGTATGACAAGGGCTGTATTGAGGTCTTTGGCAGGGAAATGCGGCCGGACAGCTATGATTTGAAGCGCCGGATTGGCGTTGTCATGCAGGACGTGGCTGTTTTCCAGGAGCTGACGGTTTATGAAAACATTGATTATTTCTGCGGTCTTTATATCAGGGACCGGAAGCTTCGGAAAACCTATGTGGAGGACGCCATCCAATTTGTGGAGCTGACGGATTTCCAAAAATTTTATCCGAAGAAATTATCCGGCGGTCTGCTGCGGCGCTTAAATATTGCCTGCGGTATCGCCCACAAGCCGGAGCTGATTATTTTAGATGAGCCCACCGTGGCTGTGGACCCCCAGAGCCGCAATAAAATCTTAGAGGGTATCGGGGAACTGAACCGGCAGGGGGCTACCATCATTTATACCTCCCATTATATGGAGGAAGTGGAACAGCTCTGTACCCGGATTGCCATTATGGACAAAGGGAAAAATCTCGCCATAGGAACCACGGAAGAATTAAAACGGATGATTAAGAAAAGTGAGATTATCTCCATCGACATTTTAGATTTGACGGAAGCACAGTTAAAAGACCTCCGGCAGCTTAAGCATGTCTACGAAGTTACCTTTGAAAACCACTGCCTGAAAATACTCTGCGACGGCGGAAAACATAATCTGCTGCGGGTGCTTGACTATTTGCAGAGCCAGGAATTGTCTTTTGGGCGTGTTTACTCGGAACTTCCCACATTAAACGATGTGTTCTTAGAGATTACCGGAAAAGAACTGAGAGATTAGGAGGCTGCCATGTTCATTCATTCTTTGTATTATGCTTTAAAAACCATGCTGCGGAATAAATCCGAGGTATTCTGGTGCCTTGCCTTTCCCATATTGCTGGGTACCATGTTCCACTTTGCCTTCGGCGGACTCTCCGCAGACGAACAGTTTACCGCTATTCCGGTTGCCGTAGTGCTGGATAATACCAAAAATAACGATATGATAACGGATATGCTGGATAGCTTAAGCGCTCCCGGGGAAAATCAGTTTCTGGATATCACTTACACCGATGAAACGGAAGCGCTGTCCCTCTTAGAACAGAAAACAATCATTGGGATTCTTTATGGAGAGGAAACCCTCTCCCTGACCATTTCCGCCGAAATGACGGATGAACCCATCAATCAGAGTATCCTAAGTGCTTTTGTGGAACAGTTTAACATGAACTACAACGCCCTTGCGGATATTGCCGTCACGAACCCAATGGCTCTGTCTGACACAATTTCCTTTATGGTGAAAGACACCGATTACCTGACAGAAGCTTCCTTTTCCAATGGTGATTTCGATGAATCCCTGACTTATTTTTTTAATCTTATCGCCATGACCTGCCTTTATGCTGCCATTGTGGGAAACAATATCGCCATCGACAATCAGGCAAATTTATCCCATCTTGGCGCCCGGAAAAGCATTTCCCCGGTTCACGGGCTTGTCTCTGTGTTTGCCAGCCTGGGAGCGGCGCTGATTTTTGAATTTAGCAGTGTCTGTGTCAGCCTGTGTTATCTGCACCTTGTCTTAGGTGTAAACTTCGGTACTCAGTCAGGTTACGTGCTTCTCGCTGGGTTAATTGGATGTTTCACAGGAATCAGTCTCGGCTTTTTCATCGGCTGTATCGGACATCTGCGTCGGGAAACCAAATTTGGCATTCTGATGGCAGTTATCATGGTAGGCTGCCTGCTCAGCGGATTGATGGTGGGAAATATCCGCATGTATGTGGAAAAATTCTGCCCCCTGCTAAACCACATCAACCCTGCCGCGCTGATTTCCGATTCCCTGTATG
>JAGAIK010000299.1 GCA_017626625.1 Roseburia sp. | reverse complement strand
TCGAAATACAAGGTAAAAGTGAATGGGAAAAAATACAAAGTCACAATAAAAAAAGGAAAATTTACAACTGCTAAAATAAAAAAATTAAAGAAAAAGAGCACAGTCACCATAATGGAGACGACAGCAGGGAAAAATAAACTTATTAAAAATATGACGGTCAAATAAACACAGAAGGAAATCAGTTTAAGCTGGCAAAATTAGCGCTGATGCCTTTTGGGGCAACTGTTGTGTCATAAAAAATGTTTTGCTGCGTTTGCTTTGATGAAAATTTGGAGGGCAAAGGGAGAAAACTGCCAATATTGGTTAGCGGCGGTTTATGTTGATGCTTGAACACTTAAATAAAGAAAGAAAATGGTAAGAGCAAGGAAAATACTGAGAGCAAGAAAATAGGTGAAATGAATGACGAATCAGGAAATATTACAGACTGCCATGGTGCAGTCAGCTATAGAGTTAAACTGTCAGCCGGAGGATTTCCTTCTGGCGGAGAATAAAATTTTCCCTCCCTTTTTCCACCAGGATACCAGAAAATACATTACAGAACCCTTTGTGTGTCAGATGGTTTCCTATGGAAATAACATTGTAGCCAGTGTGCGGGAGGATTTGCAGGAAACGGTCCGCAGCTATCTGGGAAAATATCAGATGGTACATTGCTTTGAAACGCCCAATATGCACGTGCTGAACGACGAATTGCAGCAGAAGGGGCTTCGGATCTGTTTTATGGCAGAGTATTTTTTGCCGGATGTGGAGCGTATCCGTACATTTCCCTGTGAATTTTCTCTGAAAATTTTAACGGCAGTGGATTTTGCGGAGCTGTATCTGCCGCAGTGGAGCAATGCCCTGTGTGAAGACAGGAAAGAATTAGACGTGCTGGGAGTGGGAGCCTATGATGGGGAAAAACTAATTGGTTTGGCAGGGTGTTCCGCAGACTGCCGTGATATGTGGCAGATTGGCGTGGACGTGCTGCCGGAATACCGCCGCAAAGGCGTGGCGTCAGCCCTTACCTGCAGACTGGCGGCGGAATGTCTGAAAAGGGGGAAAGTGCCCTTTTACTGTGCAGCGTGGTCTAATATCCGCTCCGTGCGCAATGCACTGAAAGCAGGATTTTACCCGGCATGGGTGGAAATGACGGCAAAGACGGCGGAGTTTGTGGAGAAAATGAACCAGTAAAGTGCGTTGTCGGGAAACATAAAGTTCCTACTGTAAATAGAGAGGTATCCGGCACCGTTTCACTATAGAGGATTGTGCCCGCAGACAAACTGTTATCGGATAAAAATTTCGAATATTTTCGAAAAAGAAGAAAAAATAGCAAAATATACTTCCATAATTCAAACAAAGGTGGTATAATTTGCACCAGAAAGAAGGGCAAAATGCCTACTGCGTGACATGAAAGAAAATGTTAGAAAATACAAAAAGCTATACTATTCTTTAGGAAGGGAATGAGTACAAAATCGTGATGCCGAATATTTATTCAACGGAACAGTTTGAAAAAAAATACACCTATACAGGAAAGGATTTAGGAGCAGTCTGGACGAAAGAAAAGACCACTTTTAAAGTATGGGCGCCTACGGCGGAAAAGGTAAAAGTAAATTTATATCAGGAGGGAACCCCTGAGGTTGACGATTTGACGGAACAGCTTCAGATGCAGCCGGGAGAGAACGGCGTCTGGACAGCGGAAAAGACAGGCGATTTAAACGGCGTCTATTATACCTACGAGGTGACGGTGGGAGAAGAAACCGTGGAGGCGTGCGACCCCTATGCCAGAACCACCGGAGTCAACGGGCAGCGCGCCATGGTAATTGACTTGAACTCCACCAATCCGGAGGGCTGGGAAGAGGACGCAGACCCCAATGCAGGGGCAGCCGTGACGGATGCGTTTATTTATGAGCTTCATGTGCGGGACTTATCCATGGACAAAAGTTCAGGCATTCAAAACGCCGGAAAATTTTTAGGGCTGACAGAGACCGGAACAAAGACGCCGGGAGGAGTGGCTACCGGGCTTGACCATATGAAGGAGCTGGGAATTACCCATCTGCATTTGCTGCCGTTTTACGACTACGGCTCTGTGGACGAGACAAAGCTTGACAAACCGCAGTTTAACTGGGGCTATGACCCGGTAAATTATAATGTGCCGGAGGGCTCTTATTCCACGGACCCTTACCACGGGGAAGTGCGTGTGAGAGAACTGAAACAGACGGTGCAGGCTTTACACCGGAACGGAATCAGCGTGGTGATGGATGTGGTGTATAACCATGTACATAATGCGGAGGAATTTTGCTTCAACAGGATTGTGCCGGGATATTTTTCCAGAATGAATGAGGACGGAACCTATTCTAATGGTTCCGGCTGCGGAAACGACACCGCTTCTGAGCGTTCCATGGTAAAAAAATATATCGTGGATTCTGTCTGTTATTGGGCGGACGAATATCATATGGACGGGTTCCGGTTTGACCTGGTGGGACTGTTAGATACCGAGACGGTCAATGAGATTGTGACGGAGGTGCATAAAAGGCATCCCAATGTGATTTTTTACGGTGAGGGCTGGACCTTAGATACGGAGCTGACAAAAGAAGGATATCTTCTGGCAACCCAGACCAATTCCAGGGAGACACCGGGATTTGCTTATTTCAGCGATA
>JAGAIK010000298.1 GCA_017626625.1 Roseburia sp. | reverse complement strand
TAGAACATTACGGAATCCGGCAGACCAGAGAAACGGCGGAGGCTTTTTTGCAGGAGGCGCCCCTTACGGTACGCACGAATCTTTTAAAAACCACGCCGGAGAAGCTAAAGGAGCGCCTGGTGGCAGAGGGAGTGACGGTGGAGCCTGTGGATACGGAGCTTTATCCGCAGCTTACCTACGCCTTTGCCATTTCCGGTTTTGATTATTTGAATGCCTTGCCGTCTTTTCGGGAAGGATTGTTTTATGTACAGGATATCAGTTCCATGATGGTGGCGGAATTAGCGGCGGTAAAAGAGGGCAGTTACGTGATAGACGTCTGCAGTGCCCCGGGAGGAAAAAGCATTCATCTGGCAGAGAAAATGAAGGGCACCGGAATGGTGGAAGCCAGGGATTTGACGGAAACGAAGGTGGCGATGATAGAGGAAAATATTGCAAGGCACCAGCTTTCAAACATCAGGGCAGTGTGCAGGGATGCCACGGTATTTTCGGAGGAAGATGTGGAAAAGGCGGATGTCCTGATAGCAGATTTGCCTTGTTCCGGTCTTGGGGTTTTAAGAAAAAAGACGGATATCAAGTATAAAATGAGCAGCAAACAGCAGCAGGAATTAGTGCTGCTGCAGCGGAAGATATTAGATACCGTCTTCCCTTATGTGAAGAAAGGCGGCACCCTTATCTACTCCACCTGTACCATTCACCGTGGAGAAAACGAGGAAAATGTACAGTGGTTTGTGGATAACCACCCGGAATTTGTGTTAGAGGAAATGCACCAGATATTTCCAAAAGAGCATTTAGGGGACGGATTCTTTATTGCGAAATTTGTGAGGAATTAGGAATTGAAGGAAAAAACAGATATTAAGTCCATGAATTTGGCGGAACTGAAAATTTATATGGAAGAGCTGGGAGAAAAAAGCTTCCGGGCAAGGCAGGTGTACCAGTGGCTGCACGAAAAGCAGGTTTCTTCTTTTGAGGAAATGACGAACCTCTCCAAGGCACTGATAGAAAAGCTGAATCAGAATTGCGTTCTGGTCAGTCTGAAAAAAGAGGCGGTGCAGATTTCAAAAATCGACGGCACCAGAAAATACTTATTCCTACTCGCTGACGGCAATGTCATCGAAAGTGTCCTGATGAAATATAAACATGGCAATTCCGTCTGTATTTCCTCCCAGGTGGGCTGCCGGATGGGCTGCCGCTTTTGCGCCTCCACCTTAGACGGGCTGGTGCGGGGGCTTACTCCCTCGGAGATGATTGACCAGATTTACCAGATAGGAAAGGATATCGGGGAGCGGATTTCCAATGTGGTGGTGATGGGTACCGGGGAGCCTATGGATAATTTTGATAACCTGTTAAAATTTATCGAGCTTTTGACGGATGAAAACGGACTGCACATCAGCCAGAGGAATCTGACGGTATCTACCTGCGGAATTGTGCCGAAAATGCGGGAGTTAGCGGAGCGGAAGCTTCAGATTACCCTGGCGTTATCCCTGCACGCTTCCACCCAGGAGAAACGGTTAGAACTGATGCCGGTGGCGAATAAATATGAGATTCATGAGGTGATTGAGGCATGCCGGTATTATTTTGAACAGACCGGGCGGCGGGTGAGCTTTGAGTACAGCCTGGTTGCCGGGGTAAATGACACCGAGGCGGATGCGGAGCAGTTAGCAAAACTGATTCGGGGCATGAACTGTCACGTAAACCTCATTCCGGTGAATCCCATCAAGGAGCGCTCCTATGTACAGCCGGACAGAGGCGCTGTCTGGAGCTTTCAGGAGAGGCTTGAGAAAAAGGGAATCAATGTGACGGTGCGCCGGGAGATGGGCAGGGACATTGACGGCGCCTGCGGGCAGTTGAGGCGGAAGTATGCGGGCAACTGAGGCGGGAAGTATGCGGGGGTTGCTCTTTTGCCTTAGGTGTGCTAATATTTGAGGAAGTGGAAAAAGAACGAATGTCTGTGAAAACAGAGTTGACATATTGAAAGTATGAGGAAAAAATACAGATTTCAGAAAGGTAGGAAGAAGATAGGATGAAGACGTTTTCCATGACGCATGTTGGACGGCGGCGGGAAATGAATCAGGATTACATGTATACGTCAGAGACTGCTGTTGGAAATCTGCCGAACCTTTTTCTGGTGGCGGATGGCATGGGCGGTCACGCCGCAGGAGAATATGCTTCTAAGTTTACCGTAGAAAAGATGGTGGAAAAGATTGGCAGTTCTTCCGGAAAACAGCCGGTGGCGTTGATAAAAGAAGCGGTGGAGGAAGTAAATGCGCTGCTGTTAGCGGAAGCAGAGGCGGACGCATCGAAAACAGGCATGGGAACCACCATTATGGCAGCGACGGTGATAGATGGCAGGCTTTATGCGGCAAACGTGGGAGACAGCAGGCTTTATGTGATTAATCGTGAGCAGATTACCCAGATTACAAGGGACCATTCCCTGGTGGAGGAAATGGTACGGTTAGGAGAGATGGATAAGGAAGCAGCCAAGGACCATCCCGATAAAAATATTATCACCCGGGCAGTGGGTGTGCTGCCGGAGGTGGCGGTGGATTTTTTTGAAATTGCACTGGCAGAGGAAGATACGATACTGATGTGTTCCGACGGACTCACCAATATGGTGGAGGACAGTGAGATTAAGCGGATTGTATTAGGTCAGCGGGACATTGTGGAAAAAGCCGAGAAATTAGTGGAGGCAGCCAATCAAAACGGCGGCAGGGATAATATTACAGTAGTATTGATAGAACCATTTTCTGACGAGGTGAAAGAATGTTAGCAGAGGGAACATACATAGCAGACCGCTATGAAATCATAGGAAAAATCGGAGCCGGCGGAATGTCGGATGTATATAAAGCGAAGGATTTGACGTTAGGGCGCTTTGTTGCCATTAAGGTGTTAAAGAGTGAGTTTTCCGAGGATATGGGATTTGTGACCAAATTCCGCACGGAGGCGCAGTCGGCGGCGGGCTTAGAACACCCTAATATTGTAAATATCTATGATGTCGGCAGTGAAAACGGAATGCACTACATTGTCATGGAGTACGTGGAGGGCATTACCTTAAAAACATATATTGAGAAAAAGGGACAGCTTTCTTTTAAGGAGGCAGTCAGCATTGCCATTCAGGTGGGCAGGGGAATTGAGGCTGCCCACAATAAAAATATCATTCATCGTGACATCAAGCCCCAGAATATTATGATATCCACCGAGGGAAAGGTGAAGGTGACGGATTTTGGTATTGCAAGGGCGGCATCCTCAAATACCATCAGTTCTGATGTGATGGGATCCGTGCACTATTCCTCACCGGAGCAGGCACGCAACGGTTTTGTGGACGGAAAGAGCGACATTTATTCTCTGGGTATCGTAATGTATGAGATGGTGACGGGGCGCGTGCCTTTTGACGGAGATACCACCGTGGCAGTTGCCATTCAGCATTTGCAGGAGGAAATGGTGCCGCCCAGCGCATATGCACCCAATCTTCCCATCAGCATGGAGAAAATTATCTTAAAATGTACCCAGAAAAGCGCAGACCGCAGATATGAATCCATGGCGGCGCTGCTGGCGGATTTGCGGAAATCCTTAATCAGCCCCAACGAGGATTTTGTGGTGATGGTTCCCCAGTCCAGCCAGGATAAAACCAGGGTTATCGGTGCAGATGATTTGAGCAAAATCCAGAAACAGGCGGGCAGCGTTTATGTGAAAAAAGAAGAGATGCCGCTGCCTAAAATCCAGCCGGAGTACGAGGAAGAAGAACCGGAGGAGGAAGAATATGAGGAAGATGAGGGAGAAATCAATCCGAAGTTAGAAAAGGCAATCACCATTATGGGAATCGCTGCGGCAGTTGTCATTGTCATTTTGATTGTCTATATTGTGATAAATCTTTTCGGCGGTATTTCTCTGGGAAAAAATAAATCTACGGAGACGGAAACCACAAGAACAGAAACTCAGACGAAGAATGAGGAAGAGGACGACGCAAATGCAGCTTCTTCCGGCAGCAGCACGGTGGAGGATGGCGTGGAGGTTCCTGACGTAAGAAATTTAAGCTTTGATGATGCAAAGGCAGAGTTAGCCAAATATAATTTGGGCATCAAGGAGGCGGGAAGAACCTCCTCGGATACGGTGGAAAAGGACCTGATTGTCAGCCAGCAGCCGGAGGCTAATCAGACCGTAGAAAAGAATACAACCGTTGAAGTTACATTGAGCAGCGGAAAGGGCAGCATTGAAATTCCGAATGTGGTAGGACAGAGGGAAGCGGACGCCGTGAGCGCCTTAGAGGGAACTTTTGAGGTGAGCAAAGAGTATGCCTACAGTTCTGATGTGGCGGAGGGATATGTCATTTCTCAGACCCCCACAGGCGAGGGAAAAGAGGGGGACGTGATTAGCCTTGTCATCAGCCAGGGAGAAGAATTAGTCACCGTAGAGGATGTTACCACCACCTACAAGTCCGAGGAGCAGGCAAAAGCCCTGTTAGCTGATTTGACGGTGAGCACCACCACGAAATACAGCGATACCGCTGAGGGTATTGTAATCGGACAGAGCATTCCGGCGGGAAAACAGGTGGCGAAGGGGACTGCCATCACCATCACGGTAAGTCTTGGACCGGAGCCGGCAGAGATAGTGACGGCAGCCACCTATAAGCTGAATGTAAGGATTGAGCTTCCGGCAGATACCTCAAACATTTCCGGCGCTAACATCGTTTTGTATGGAAAATCAGGCGCCATTCTGGCTACCTGGAACAACCAGACCGTTGCGGATTTCGGCAGCGACGGACTGAACCTTACGAAAACAGGACTGATAGAAGAGAGCGGCAAGCTGGTGATTACCTGGCTTGATTTAGAGGGAAATGCCGTCGGAGAGCAGACGGAAAACGTAAACTTCCAAAAAGAATCATAAACAGGGTATGATATGCAGGGAAAGATAGTAAAAGGAATTGCCGGGTTCTACTATGTCCATCTGGCAGGAGCCGGAATTTATGAATGCAAGGCAAAGGGCGTTTTCAGAAACCGGAATGTCAAACCTCTGGTGGGGGATGACGTGGAAATCGCCGTTATAGATGAGGAAGAAAAAAAGGGAAATATCGAGCAGATACTGCCCCGGAGCAATGAACTGATTCGTCCGGCAGTGGCAAATATAGACCTTGCCCTGATTATTTTTGCAGCGGCGAAGCCGCAGCCTAATTTTAATCTGTTAGACCGTTTCCTGATTATGATGGAGTATCAGAAGGTTCCGGTAAAAATCTGCTTTAATAAAGCGGATTTAGTGACAGAGGAAGAATTAGAGCGTTTTGCGGGGATATACAGGCAGTGTGGTTATGAAATTCTGACGGTCAGCGCCAAAAAAGAGTGGGGATTAGAACAGCTCCAGACGGTGTTAGAGGGAAAGACCACTGCGGTGGCAGGTCCCTCCGGTGTGGGGAAATCTTCTCTCATCAACCGCCTGCAGCCCAATGTGCAGATGGAAACCGGAAGTATCAGCAGAAAGATTGAGCGGGGACGTCATACCACACGCCATTCCGAGATTATTCCGGTGGGCGAAAATACCTATATTATGGACACGCCGGGATTTTCCACGTTAAATATTCCGGGCTTTGAAAAAGAGGATTTACAGCAGTATTATCCGGAGTTTAGTGCGTATGAACCCTATTGCAGGTTTCAGGGCTGCAGCCATATCAACGAGCCGGACTGCGGTGTCAAGGAAGCTCTAGCAGAGGGGAAAATCAGCCGTCTCCGCTATGAGAATTATAAACTTTTGTATGAAGAACGAAAGAATATGAAAAAGTATTGAGTGACGCACCCGAAATGGTGTATCTGTGGAGGAAGATATGAATTGTTTATCACCGTCAATTTTAGCAGCAGATTTCAGCAGGCTTGGAGAACAGATACGGGAGTTAGATGAGGCAGGCGCCCAGTATGTTCACATTGATGTGATGGACGGTATGTTTGTTCCAAGTATCAGCTTCGGACTTCCGGTAATTCGGTCGATTCGGGAATGCAGTGAGCGGATTTTTGACGTACACCTTATGATAGAAGAACCGATACGCTTTATATCGGATTTTGCAGACGCAGGGGCGGATTTGATTACAGTACATGCGGAGAGCTGCAGGCATTTAGACCGTACCATTGACACCATCAAGGAAAAAGGGCTTTTAGCGGGGGTGGCGCTGAATCCGGCGACACCGCTTTCTGCCCTTTCCTGCATTCTGCCGAAGGTGGATATGGTGCTGATTATGACGGTAAATCCCGGCTTTGGCGGACAGAACTTGATTCCCTATACCTTAGATAAGGTGCGGGATTTAAAGAAAATGATTGACGCCCAGGGGTTAAAGACGGACATCGAGGTGGACGGCGGCATCAACCTTTCCAATGTGGAGGAAGCCATGGCGGCGGGAGCCAATATTATCGTCGCCGGGAGCGCCGTGTTTCAGGGAGATGTGACGGAAAATGTGGAAGGCTTCTTAAAAATCATTCACGGATAAAGAGGGCAGGGAACATGAACCATTTTTTGATTATATCCGGCGGCAGTATTGAGGATGAAGCGGTGACGGATTACCTGTGGCGGGAGACCGGAGGAAAGGAAGAAAAGGACAGGAACACCGGAATTGCAGAACGCCTGAAAGAGTGTGGGATAAAGATAATCGCTGCGGATTTCGGACTGGAGTTTTGCAGCAGAAACCATATTCTGCCGGATATTGCGGCGGGGGATTTTGATTCGGTCAGTGAGGCAACTCTTTCCGGTTTTAGGGAAAAGGAAGGAATTGTCTGGTACCGGTTAAATCCCGAAAAGGATGATACGGATACGGAGTTTGCCATCTGCAAAGCCTTAGAGGCAGGGGCGGAGCGGATTACCATTTTCGGGGGAACCGGAAGCAGGCTTGACCATGTGCTGGGAAATATTGAGCTTCTTGGCATTGGTATGGAGGCGGGAGTTCCCATAGAGCTGGTGGATGCCCACAACCGCATTCGTATGATAAAGACAGGCATCACGCTGGAAAAGGAGAAACAGTTTGGGAAGTATGTTTCTCTGATTCCCTATACGGACTGTGTGGAGCACCTGTTCCTTACTGGGTTTAAGTATCCCCTTGTGGATGCCTGCCTGCGGGGGTTCTGCAGTCTCGGCGTCAGCAATGAGATTGTGGAAAACGAGGCAGAAATCCGGTTTGACGGTGGAATACTGTTAGTGATTGAGTCTGGGGACTGAAAAGCTCATATTGAAAATTTTATGGGAGCTGACTATAATAATAGAGAAAGGCAGAAATCCTTGTAAAACAGGATTTTTGAACAGGTAATAATAATTATGAAACTGGGGATCGTAGGATTACCAAACGTAGGAAAAAGTACATTATTTAATTCACTGACAAAGGCGGGGGCAGAATCTGCCAATTATCCTTTCTGCACCATTGACCCTAATGTGGGTATCGTGGCAGTGCCGGACGAGCGGTTAAAGCAGTTAGGGGATATGTATCACTCCAAAAAAGTGACGCCAGCGGTGATTGAGTTTGTGGATATCGCCGGGTTAGTAAAGGGAGCCAGCAAGGGAGAGGGCTTAGGAAACCAGTTCCTTGCCAATA
Organism: Roseburia sp.; assembly: GCA_017626625.1. Taxonomy (GTDB): domain Bacteria; phylum Bacillota; class Clostridia; order Lachnospirales; family Lachnospiraceae; genus Roseburia. The sequence continues at coordinate 7,301 of JAGAIK010000298.1, read as the reverse complement.
TCCGTGAGGTGGACGCCATCGTTCATGTGGTGCGCTGTTTTGAGGACACAAATGTGGTGCATGTGGACGGAAGCGTTGACCCGGCGAGGGACATCGAGACGATTAATTTAGAACTGATTTTCTCCGATGTGGAAATCCTCGAGCGTCGTATTGCCAAGGTGGCAAAGCAGGCGAGAATGGATAAGACATTAGCGAAGGAGTTAGAACTGTTAGAGGCGGTAAAAGCCCATTTAGAGAACGGCAATTTAGCCAAGACCTTTGAAGTGCCGGAGGATGAGGATGCGGAGGAATGGTTCAAATCCTATAACCTTCTCACTGCAAAACCGGTAATTTATGCAGCCAACGTTGCGGAAGAGGATTTGGCGGATGACGGTGCAAATAACGCCCATGTGGCGGCAGTCCGGGAGCGTGCGAAAGAGGAAAACAGCGAGGTGTTCGTCATCTGCGCCCAGATTGAGCAGGAAATTGCGGAGTTAGACGATGACGAGAAAGCCATGTTCTTAGAGGATTTAGGCTTAAAGGAGTCCGGTCTGGAGAAATTAATCAAGGCAAGCTACAGTCTTCTGGGGTTAATCAGCTATCTGACCGCAGGGGAGGACGAAACCCGTGCCTGGACCATTAAGAAGGGTACAAAGGCGCCTCAGGCGGCAGGAAAAATCCATTCTGATTTTGAGCGCGGCTTTATCCGTGCCGAGGTGGTGAATTACCAGGATTTATTAGACTGCGGAAGCCTTTCCGCCGCAAAGGAAAAAGGAATTGTGGGCTTAGAGGGAAAAGAGTATGTGGTCAAAGACGGAGATGTAATTTTGTTCCGGTTTAACGTATAAAAGAAAAAGAAGCGCATATATTTTCTAAAATGGAAACGTTTTGGGGAAGATATGCGTTTTTGTGAATTACAGCGGAAAGAAGTGATTAATGTCACGGACTGCAAATGCTTAGGGAATGTCAAGGACCTGGAGTTTGACGAAAAAGACGGCTGCATCCGTGCATTGATTGTACCGGGACCCGGCAAATTTTTAGGCTGTGTGGGGAGGGAGTTTGAGCTTTTTATCCCCTGGTGTAAAATCGTAAGAATCGGTCCCGACATTATTCTGGTGGATATTGATGAAAAAGAGGCAAAGCATAAGCTGGGATAAGATTATGTTGACAATTACAAAAAGTGCAGATATACTACAGGATAAGGGATTTTAACCGGAGGTATGTTATGAAATGTCCATTTTGCAGTAGTGAAAATACAAGAGTCATTGACTCAAGACCGGCGGATGATAATAATTCGATTCGCCGCCGCAGAATGTGCGATGAGTGTGGAAAACGTTTTACCACCTATGAGAAGGTGGAGACGATTCCCCTGATTGTCATAAAGAAGGATAATAACAGAGAGCAGTATGACCGCTCTAAGATTGAAGCAGGTGTGCTGCGTGCCTGCCATAAAAGACCGGTTTCCGTCAATGAGATTAACCAGTTGGTGGACGAAGTGGAGACAGAGATTTTTAACCGGGAGGAAAAGGAAATCCCAAGCAGCGTCATCGGGGAGATTGTTATGGATAAGCTGAAGGATTTAGAGGCAGTTGCCTATGTGCGTTTTGCCTCTGTATACCGGGAGTTTAAGGATGTCAATACCTTTATGAGTGAACTGAAAAAGATGTTAGACAAATAAATCCGGAGGAAAATCTGTTTTTGAGAGCAGATGATACGAAAAATGCTAGAGAAATTTTATCCGGGAGAATACGTAGATTCCACCTACAGCATTGATTTTGACCGTCTCTACCGGGAGGGCTACCGGGGAATTATTTTCGATATTGACAATACGCTGGTGCCTCACGGCGCACCGGCGGATGAAAGGGCGTGTAAGCTATTTCGCCACTTGAAAGAACTGGGATTTTCCTGTATGCTGTTATCGAACAATAAGGAGCCCCGGGTGAAGATGTTTAACGACGCCGTCGGGGTTTCCTATATCTATAAAGCGGGAAAACCAAAGCCTGCCGGATACCGGAGGGCAATGGAAACCATGGGAACGGATGCGGGCAACACGCTTTTTGTGAGTGACCAGATTTTTACGGATGTTTACGGGGCAAATCTGGCGGGTATCCGCACGATTTTAGTGAAACCCATCCATCCGAAGGAAGAGATTCAGATTGTGTTGAAGCGGTATTTAGAGAAGATTGTGTTGTATTTTTATTTACGCAGGCAGAAAAAGGAAGAAAAACAGGAGTAAGTGGAAGATGAAAATTGCGATTGGAAACGACCATGCGGCAACAGAGATGAAATTTGCAGTGATGGAGTATTTAAAGGAACTGGGACATGAGGTAGTTAATTTTGGCACGGACAGCAACGAAAGCTGCCATTATCCAGAGTTCGGAGAGAAAGTGGGACGTGCCGTTGCAGCCGGTGAGGCGGACTGCGGCGTGTTAATCTGCGGCACCGGAGTGGGGATTTCCATTGCGGCGAATAAGGTAAAAGGCGTCCGTGCGGCGGTCTGTTCCGACTGTGCTACGGCGAGACTGGTAAAGCAGCACAATAATGCCAATATCATTGCCTTTGGGGCAAGGATTGTGGGCATAGAGCTGGCGAAGGATATTGTAAAGGCGTATCTGGAGGCAGAGTTTTTGGGCGGCAGGCACCAGACCAGAATTGATATGATACATGAGATTGAGGAACGAAACTGATTTTTTCCTTTGAGGTGGAAGAAACAATCGTAAAATAAATGAAATGCCAGAAATGAATTTACGCCATTTTCTTATCCATGGTTTTAAATGATAAGAAAATGGCGTTTTTATGATGGCTCTCTTTTGCATTTTGCGCAGTATTCTGAGCTGCCATCAGCAAAAATACAGGATTGTAAAATCTTATAGCGGAGACATCAAAATCTTTCCGCTGCCCCGGAACACGTTGACAAAGCCTTCTCCGGACACGGCAGAACCCAGCAGGCTCTTAGAAGAGCGCTCTACGGTAAACTGCAGGGAATTGCTCCAGGCGATTGCCATATTTCCGTCAATTTTCACTTCATCGTTGTCTAACTCAAATTCAATCAGCTCTTCTTTTGGAACCGGACTTTCTAATACTGCCAGACCGTTTCCGGTAAGGCTCAGGTTAAAGAGTCCCTCACCGCCTAAGGCTGCGGAGGAAAGATTGCTTCTTGCCACCACTTTCTGCTGGAGAGTGCCTTCACAGGCTAAGAACAGACCGTCCTCTAAAACGATGCTTCCCCATTCACCAACGTTGATAAGAAGAATGTGCTTTGTGGTAGGCTCTAACATTAAAAGACCGTTTCCACTGTATTCCGGTTTTGAGGTGGTTTCCTTTGTCACCTTAGAAGAGATGGCTTTCCCGAAAAAGTCACCCACACCTTTGATGCCGGAACCCATTTTTACATTTCCTGCCATCCACTGCATAGCCCCTGCCTGGAGTGTCCAGGGAGCTCCGTTTAACTCAATCAGCACCTGGCGTTTGCGCAGGTTCATTTCGGAGGAATAGTAAGCGGTAATGGCACTTTGAGGTGTTACGCTTAAATCCCTCTGGTATTCAAATACTTTTACGTTTCCTGCGGCTGCAATTTGTTTTAAATTCTGGTTGTCATAAAGATTGTTGCATTTTACCATAATAAAACTCCTTTTCCTTTAGAATCTGCATTTTTGGATGCAGACAAGATATGATAGGCTTTGGTTTGCCGGCTGAAAAATAGCCACATTTATTATATAGGAAAAAAGGGTGGATTACAATGCAATCTTTCGGAAAAATAGGAAAAAAGTCGGGGTTTCAGAGGATTTTCGGGGAAAAGTGGAAGGGAAAAGGAGCAAATATGGTGGATTAGGAAAAAAAGCTTGAAAAGTGTATGTATTTATTATACAATAAAAAAATCAGAGAGTTTGTAACTCAACGTATCTTAAGGAGGAAGTTTGAATGATTTCAGCAGGAGATTTCAGAAATGGTATTACCATCGAATTAGAGGGCAATATTTTTCAGATTATTGAATTCCAGCACGTGAAACCGGGAAAGGGTGCAGCGTTTGTAAGAACCAAATTAAAGAACATTAAGAGCGGCGGTGTGGTAGAAAAAACCTTCCGTCCTACCGAAAAATGTCCGCAGGCACGTATCGACAGAAAAGATTATCAGTATCTGTACGCAGATGGAGATTTATTCTATTTCATGGACGTAGAGACTTACGACCAGATTGCATTATCCAAAGATGATATCGGTGATGCGTTAAAGTTTGTCAAAGAGAACGAGATGGTAAAAATGTGCTCCCACAACGGAAGCGTATTTGCAGTAGAGCCGCCTCTGTTCGTCGAGTTAAGAATCACAGATACAGAGCCGGGCTTCAAGGGAGATACCGCTACCGGAGCTACCAAGCCTGCAGTTGTTGAGACCGGAGCTACCATATCTGTTCCGTTATTCGTAGAGCAGGATGACGTGATTAAGATTGATACCAGAACCGGAGAATACTTATCCAGAGTTTAGGACTTTGGACAAGCAGTAAGTTACAGATGATGACAGAAAAGCCAGGAACGTTTGCGTTCCCGGCTTTTTTTGCATCAATGGCAGAATTGTCGGTGTGGGTAGCCTCCCAGACACCGTCAGGGATGGTGCGTATCGGTTCCTTTTCTGATTTCATAATAAGTTCTCCTTTCCGCCATAGTATGTGTAAAAGCCTTGCAATTATGAGGCAGCACGGGAAACCTTGCGGAACAAAATAACAATGGCAAGCAGTGCGATGACAATCTGGCTCACAAGGATTCCCGACAAATAGCTTTTAATTCCCCAGAGGGGTACGGCAAAAAGCACAAAGAGGATTCGAATCCCGCAGGCAGCCAGGTTCAGACCAAAGGTGATGCCCGGATAGCCCAGACCGTGCAGAATGCTGCTTAAAGTAGAGCTTAAATAAAGGAAGGGGCAAATCCAGCCCAAGGTTACGATAAAGGTACCCGCTAAGGCATTTCCAAAGAGGAAGTTACCAAGGAATTTTCCAGTGAGAATAAATCCGGCAGTGCAGATAAATCCCAGAAACAGGCAGGATTCAATGGTCTTTTTGACAGTGCGCCGAATCAACCCCTCGTTTCCTGACGACTGTGCCTCCGAGATGGTGGGAAGCAGCAGGACGGAGATGGAGTTGGTAATCACCGAGGGAAACATAATGATGGACATGGACATTCCGGTGAGGATTCCGTAAACACTTAAGGCTTCGGAATTTGTGTAGCCAAAGAGCTTTAAACGGTTGGGGAGCATAATGTTTTCAAAGGTGCCGAAAAGATTCAGCACAAGGCGGTTGGCAGTGAGGGGCACAGCCATGGAAAACAGGTTTCTGGTGTAGGTGCGGAAATGCTTAAGCTGCGTCCCCATACCCTGAAAACTGCCAAAAGCGCTGACGGAAACTAAGGTGCTGGCGGCTTCGCCTATCACAAGCCCCCAGACGGCGATGGAGAGGGTCATGTCTTTTCCCTGGCTTAACTGAATCTGGTACATCAGATAAACACTGCCTACTCGGGCAATCTGTTCCACAAACTGGCAGAGGGAGGGGATTGCCGTTTTTTTCAGACCATAGTAGTAGCCGTTGATACAGGCGTGGATACAGCTTGGAACAAAGGTAAAGGCAAGCACCTTAAGCAGTGGAATACAGCGGTCATCCCCTAACCAGGCACGGGAGAGAAAATCAGCCTGATGGTAAATGAACAGTCCTGTCAGGGTGGACAGTGCCAGGGAAATCACAAGCCCGATGAAAAGATACAGCTTTGCGCCGGAGAGATTTTTCCGTCCCATCTCCATGGAAACAAATTTAGAAATAGAAGTCTGGATTCCTGCTGCGGTGATGGCGAAGCCTAACGCCGTGACCGGGGAAATCAGTTGATAAATTCCTAAGCCCTCTGCACCAATGGTACGGGAGAGGAATATTCTATAGAAGAAACCTATAATTCGCGTAAGAACTCCGGCTATGGTTAGTAGCAAGGTTCCGGTAATAAAGACATTTTTTGCAGAAGATTGTTTCAATACTGACCTCCGAAGCCTTCCGGAAAACCGGTGTTTTTTTTGGTAATTTTAATATATGAAAGAAGTGGAGAGAAAATGAGTAGTGAGAGAGAGATTAAAAATAGAGTTTATCTGGATAATGCGGCGACTACACAGATGTCCACAGAAGTAAAACGGGCCATGGAGCCGTATTTGCAGCGAAATTTTGGAAATGCTTCTACTGTTTATTCCTACGGGGAGGAAGCAAAAGAAGCCTTAGAACATGCCCGGAGGATTATCGCTTCGAGCTTGTGGGCAAAGCCATCGGAAATTTATTTTACCTCCTGCGGCTCCGAGTCAGATAACTGGGCGATTAAGTGTGCGGCAGGAGAGTGCAAGCAGGAAGGGCAGCATATTATTACCAGCAGAATCGAGCATCACGCCGTATTAAATTCCTGTGAGTATTTAGAAAAATTAGGGTACGAAGTGACTTACCTGGAGGTGGATGAGAAAGGCATGGTATCGCCCGAAGCGGTACTTGCCGCCATTCGCCCGGACACAACCCTGATTAGCATCATGTTTGCCAACAATGAGGTGGGAACCATTGAGCCTATTATGCAGATTGGAAAAATAGCAAGAGAGCAGGGCGTATTGTTCCATACCGATGCCGTACAGGCGTATGCCCAGATACCCATTGATTTAAGACGTTATCCCATAGACATGTTAAGCGCCAGCGCCCATAAATTTCATGGTCCCAAGGGAGTGGGATTTTTATATATCAGGGACGGGGTAACGCTGCCCTCTTTTATTCATGGAGGTGGACAGGAAGAGGGAAAACGTGCGGGCACGGAAAACGTGGCGGGTATCGTGGGAATGGGAAAGGCGGCGGAACTGGCATTTTCCGATATGAGAAACCGCATTCGCAAGGAGACCATGTTGCGGAATTACCTGTTAGAAAAAGTGGCGCATGAAATTCCCGGTGTCTGTATCAACGGTCACCGCAGCAAGCGTCTGCCGGGAAATGCTAATTTCAGTTTCCGGGGGATAGACGGGGCGTCCTTAGTAATTTTGTTAGATGAAGACGGTATCTGCGCCTCCGGCGGTTCGGCATGTAATACCGGGGAGGAACGGATTTCCTATGTCATACGGGAGTTAAAGGTGCCGGAGGATTATGCCCCGGGAACCATTCGTATGACACTTTGCGGCAGCACCACGAGAGAGGATATTGACCGGGCAGTGGAATCTTTAAAGAAGAATGTTGCAAGGCTGCGGGATTAAATTGTGGGAAAGAGTTTTTTCAGAAATAAAATTTTGACAGAAAAAGAAATTTTTCTTGAAAGCCACAGGCGGGAATGATATTA
>JAGAIK010000297.1 GCA_017626625.1 Roseburia sp. | reverse complement strand
GGCACAGAGGATTCTGCCCCAGTTTGCATCATGTCCGAAAATAGCCGCCTTTGTCAGGCTTGAAGTAATTACGGATTTACTTAAAATTTTCGCCTGCTCTTTGCTCTCTGCTCCGATAATTTTTACCTCAAAAAGAGCCGTAGCTCCCTCTCCGTCTCCTGCCATCATTTTTGCCAGGGTTTCATTTACCAGATGGAGCGCCTGCAGGAAAGCGTCATAATCTGCATTTTTCTCTGTAATTTCCGGATTTCCCGCCAAACCGTTTGCTAAAACCACGCAGGTATCGTTTGTAGAGGTATCGCCGTCCACGGAAATCATGTTGTAGGTGTCCTCCACATCTGCCTGCAATGCTTCTAACAGCAATGGCTGGGAAATCGCAGCGTCTGTGGTGACAAAGCTTAACATGGTACACATATTGGGATGAATCATGCCGGAGCCTTTGGACATGCCCCCTACGGTTACGGTTTTTCCGCCGATTTCTAACTGTACTGCCACTTCCTTTTCATGGGTATCGGTGGTCATGATGGCAAGGGCTGCCTTATGTCCGCTCTCGAAATCCTCTTTCAGTTCCGGAATCATCGCATCCACTCCGGCGCAAATCCGGTCGATGGGAAGCTGCATTCCAATCACTCCGGTGGAAGCTACTAATACCTGCTCTGCCGGAATCTGCATCTGCTTTTCCACTTCCTCTGCGGTTGCCTTACAGTAACTCATGCCCTCTTCCCCGGTGCAGGCATTGGCGATTCCCGCATTGATGACAACTGCCTGTGCCTTTTTTGTCTCGTAAACTACTTTCTGGTCCCATTTTACCGGGGCTGCCTTTACGATATTTTTTGTGAAGGTTCCTGCCACATTACAGGGGACTTCACTGTAAATCATTGCCATATCCGTTCTGTCTTTGTATTTGATTCCTGCTGCGACAGAAGCTGCCTTGAATCCTTTTGCTGCGGTAACGCCGCCTGTTATCTGTTCCATATCGTTTTCCTGCCTTTCTTAAAGTCTGCGGGGTTTTTAAATCTTCCCGCCTTATTTTCGTTCCGCACTTCTGATGCGGTTTTCCTGAGTTATCTACGGATTATAGGTTGTCACGTTATTTTCGTCCAGCACACATTCATAATAATTCACATCTTCCCGGAAGGTCCAGCCCATTCCCTGCCAGAAGCGGTTTCCCACCTCGTTTTTTCGGAAAGCAATGAGATTCACCTTGCAGATGTGCTCTTTTTTCAGCGCCTCTAAACAGGCTTTTACCATTTTCTGTCCAATACCGTGCTTTCTGTAATTCTCATGAACACAGACATGGTACAGACAGCCTCTCCGCCCGTCATGCCCGCATAAAATAGCGCCGATAATCTTTCCCTCTAACACTGCCACCATGCTGGTGCTGGGATTTCTGCGGATAAACCGCTCCACTCCCTCTTTGGAATCATCCATACTCCTTATTCCAAATCCATGTATCTGCATCCACAGTTCATGTACTTCCTCAAAATCCTCCATGGTCATTTCCCGGATGGTTACGTTTTCTTTCATTATTTCAATCCTCTTATTTTCATCCCAATTTTATAAGAATGCTCACGGGAACATCGGAACTAAATTTAATCCCTCTGCCTCATCAAACCCAAACAGTAAGTTCATGTTCTGCACCGCCTGTCCGGCTGCGCCCTTTACCAGATTGTCCAAAGCTCCCAGCATGATAATTCTTCCGGTACGCTGGTCAATTTTAAAATTAATATCCACGTAGTTGCTGCCCTCCACCCATTTTGTTTCCGGTAATACGTCTTTTT
>JAGAIK010000022.1 GCA_017626625.1 Roseburia sp. | reverse complement strand
ATGATAACCAGCTTTAAGTCATGCTCTAGCTTGTATTTCCGGCACTTGCTGCGCATTTCCGCAATGGAGATACCCGGCGTATCGTCAATAATCAGTTCTGAATTGCCGATAACCCCTGCGCCTTCAATCAGTTTCTCCCAGTCGGCATCGGAAAGATTACCGGTACGGAGCGCCTGGGCATCCACCCTGGATTCCAGAGAAAAAAGACGGTTCACCAACTGCTCCTTTGACATCTCCAGGGAAAAAATCGCTGTACACATATGTTCATGGAACGCCACATACTGGGCAATGTTTAAGACAAATGCTGTTTTGCCCATGGAGGGACGTGCCGCCACCAGAATCAAATCAGAGGGCTGCAGTCCTGCGGTACGGTAATCTAAATCAATAAATCCCGTGGGGATTCCCGTTACCGTGCCGGAGTTCTTTGCCGCATTCTCGATTTTTTCCAGTGCGTTCATCACAACCTGACGGATAGGGACGTAATCTCCGCCGCCTCCCCGGGCAGAGAGCAGGTCAAAGACCTTTTTCTCCGTCATGTCCATCACTGTCTCTATGCTTTCCTTACCCAGATAACACTCATTTTCAATCTCTTCGTTCAGCTTAATGAGCTTCCGGCGCAGGGAATTATCCTTCACAATCTGCGCATAGTACTTCACATTGGCGGAGGTGGGCACCGCCGTCATAAGGTCACGGACAAATTCCAGGCTGGCGATTTCCGCCGGGACATCCTTTTCCTTCAACTTATTCTGCAGTGTCACCAAATCCACCGGAAGGCTTTTATTGTACAATTCAATCATGGTTTCAAAAAGGATGCCATACTGCCTGTGGTAGAAATCCTCCCCCACAAGCATTTCCATCGCCGTTACAATGGCATCCTTATCCATAATCATGGAGCCAATCACGGACTGCTCCGCCTCTAAGCTGTTAGGCATAATCCGTTTTATTAACGCTTCCTCCATATTTCACACCTTTTATGCTTCCACCACGTGGACAGAAAATTTTCCCGTTACCTTCGGGTGCAGTTTAATGGCTACCTCCGTTACGCCGAAAGTCTTAATGGGCTCCGGCAACTGCATTTTTTTCTTATCCAGCTCCACTCCGAGCTGCTCTTTCGCCGCTGCTGCAATTTCCTTGGTGGAAACAGAACCAAAGGTTCTTCCGCCCTCTCCGGCTTTCATTTTTACGGTAACTTTTTTATCCTTTAATTCTTCCGCAAAAGCTACTGCCGCCTCATAGTTTTCCTGCGCCACTTTATCTGCGTGCTGGTTCTGCAGCTTCAAATCATTTAAGTTCTTCGGTGTTGCCTCCACCCCTAATTTCTTTGGAAAAATCATGTTTCTGGCATATCCGTCGCTGACATTTACGATTTCTCCTTTTTTCCCTAATGATTTTACATCTTCTAATAAAATTACTTTCATTATTCAATATCTCCTTCCTTAAGCATCTCATCTATGGTGTCCTGAATCATACGTTTTGCCTGTAAAACAGAGCAGTTTGTCAACTGCGCCCCCGCCACATTCAAGTGACCGCCGCCGCCGAGCCGCTCCATAATCAACTGCACGTTAATCTCGTCGATGGAACGGGAGCTGATATAGATTTTCCCCTGATACTCTGTCAGAACAAAGGAAGCCTTAATTCCCACAATATTTAAAAGCTCGTTTGCCGCCTGTGCTCCCACTATGGTAGGACTTTCCACCTTATCCGAAGGACAGACGGAAATGGCGAAGGCTCCCCGGTACACTTCCGCATGTCTCACGGCTTCAGCACGGGCTTTGTAGTCTGCCATGTCATTCCGCAGCATTTTGCGCACCCTCGTCACCTCTGCCCCGGCACGTCTCAAATAAGCCGCCGCCTCAAAGGTACGGACTCCGGTTTTTGTCATAAAATTGTTGGTATCAATGAGAATCCCTGCATAAATACAGTCTGCCTCACAGGGCGCAAGGCGGATATTTTCCGAAAAATACTGCAAAACCTCGGCAATCATCTCACAGGCGCTGGAAGCATAGGGCTCCACATAGGACAGCACCGGATTCTCAATTACCTCGCTGCTCTGTCTGTGATGGTCAAAGACACAGACGGTGTTGCTGCGTTTTAACAGCTCCGGACACTCGGTATAGCTGGGACGGTTCACATCCACCACCATAACCAGGGTATTTTCATTGGTCACTAATATCGCCTCTTCACTCTTAATAAACAAATCGGCGGGATAACCTTTTTCCTCCGAAAAGCACTCCACTAACGGGCGCAGAGAGGAAGTAATCTCATTTAACACAATCTGTGCCTTTTTCCCAAGGCTTCTGGCTGCGCAGTAAACGCCAATGGCAGCGCCAAGGGAATCCACATCGCTGATACTGTGTCCCATAATCACCACATGCTCGCGGCTCTCGATAATCTCCCGCAGGGCATGTGCCTTCACCCTCGCCTTTACACGGGTGTTGCGCTCTACCTGCTGGGTCTTTCCGCCGTAGTAGGACACCTCCTCGCCTTCCTTTACCACCACCTGGTCACCGCCGCGGCCTAAGGCAAGGTCTATTGCCATACGGGCATACTCATAGTTCTGGGTATAGCTGGCGCCGTCCGCACCGATACCGATGCTTAAAGTCACCGCCATCTCATTTCCCACTTTTACAGTTTTGACATCCTCTATCAGGCTGAAACGGTTCTCCCGCAACTGGGCTAAATATTTGTACTTAAATACCACAAAATACTTATCCTTTTCTATTTTACGCACCAGGGCGTCTATTTCCGTAAAGTATTTATTGACTTTTCTTTCAATCAGTGCCACCAGCAGGGAACGCTTTACATCTTCAATGCTGTCAAGTGCCTCGTCATAGTTGTCAATATAGACAAGCCCCGCCACCATTTTCTGTTCTTCTTTTTCCTTAATATAACGCTTTAACTCCGTCTCATCAAAAAGATAGACCGCTGTCAGATATTCCGTACCGTCATCTAAGGCAATGATATTGCTTTCTTCCACAATCGGACCAAAATATATCCTTTTTAAAGAACTCCGGTAGCTGCGCTCCTGAAAGGTTATATCCACTGCTTCCTCCCCCTCGCTGCGCTGCAGCAGTTCCTTCGTCAGCGCCGGAAAAATCGTGGTGATGGATTTGTGGTAATTCTTTCCCTTTCCCGTCAGTTCCGTAAACTGCTCATTCACCCACAAAACCTTGGCATTGTAGTCCACCAGGGCATAGGGTACCTCAAATTCATTGAGTAGCTGCTTCTGGACGCTTCCGTACTGGGTGGCAAAATTCACCATCTCATTCATCAAAAGAGGCTTTGTCCGCATCCCCGCCAAAAGCATAACCAAAAAATAAAGAAGCACAAATGCTGAAAACATGAACCCTGTTTTTATATCTTCCACATAGACCCCGATATTGATAAATATTAAAAATAAGGTCATAAGCAGCGGCAGATAATAATAGGTTCGAAGTTTTCCCTTCAATTTTATCTTATTGCTCTTCATATATCTCTCCTAAATCCGAAACTTCGGATACCCCTCAATTATATCATTTTACCCCCCTAATATAAAGCGTTTTTCCGAAAAAACCTCTCAATAAAGAAGCCATACACAAAATGATGTATGACTTTTTTATTGAACCACAATATTTCGTTTTCTAATTTTCCGCTTCTGCGGGAACCAGAGTCATATAATTCCCCTTGTCCATATCGTCAATCAGATTATTCGCCAGCACCTTGCTGCCGGAAATTCCCTCCAGTTTCTCCAGAAAACTGTCTTCCCTGCACTGATACCCGGTTTCCTCCTGATACGTGCATTTAAGATATCCGGTATCCTGCCCTCCGCCGTAAACCGGATAAATCAGGTCATGCCAACCGTTGGTTTTTTCGTCACTGACAATCACAGGGGTTCGGGCATTCCGAAAATCACCGATTACCGCAAATTCCGTCCCGCCGCTTAACACCAGCACACATTCCCCCTCGGAGGTGGAAGTGCTCTCCCCGATGGTCAGGACAATCATTTCCTCCACGCCGTCCCCGTCCAAATCTTTATAGTTGTAATAATATCTGGTTTCCGGCAGATATTCCTCCGGAATCTGATAGTAAGCCGCCAAAAATGCCGCCAGTTCCGGCATTTCTGTTGTTTCTGCGTATTCCTCCGCCATCACATTCTTCTGAGCTTCTTTTTCTGCCGACAAAATCAGTTCTTCTAACACCGTTTCCGTCTCCGTGGAAGCCACAGGCTCTTTTGTATCGCCATTTTCCCTTCTGCCGCAGCCCGCCGCCAGAAACAAAGCGGCTGCCGCCAGGATACCCGCACCTATTCTCTTTTTCATCTGCCCCTCCTGCTGCTACTGTCTCTTATTGACATTTACGGATACGTTTCTCCCGCTTGTCTCTCACTGACATTCGCGAATACGCTTTCTCCCGCTTGTCTCTCATTGACATTTACGGATACGCTCTCCTGCCTCTCATTGACATTTGCAGATATCCGCTCTCCCACTTATGTCTCAACTCATATTATACGATTTGAGAGGAAAATCCAACCCACCAGACGTATTCTTCATAAAAATTTAGGAATTAGGGAAAGAAATAACCATATTTTCCCGCCTGGTAAGATAATACCTCCCTTACCCTTCCCAGTTCCGCCTCACTATATCCCATCACGTCCTCTTCCCCGGCTTTTAGGGGCAGCTCCCTTAAAATCTCTTCCACCCGCTTTCTCATTTTCTCCGGCGGAAATTCAAATTTCAAATGGCATCCATATTCCGCCTCCGCCGCATCCAACTGCTCATCAAAATCCCTCGCAAAGGGCTTTGCCGTAATTTTTTCCCGGCGGGCAGCAAAATCCTCCCCGATCGGGTATGCCTCCCTTGTGTCCGAAAAAAGAGACAGCCCCATATCAAAAAAGGGACAGAAGCGGTATTCCTTTGTCTCCGTATCATAGAGCAATGCCATGTTATTGGTATGGCGGTCCTCATTGAGAAAAAAAGCATCTATCTCTAACATTTTTGCCAGATAACTGCCGAAATCCTCCCGCCCGGTTACATTACGCACCAACTCTTCCGTATAACGGATACGCTCCCTGATGTCCGCTATATGAGCAAGCTGCCTCGCCAGACCAAATCCGGTACAATTCCTCGCCAGCCGTTCTAAGGGTATCAGTTCTTCTCCCTCCCTGCGAAAATTTTTACTGCGGCAGCCTCGGTATTTTTTCCCTTTGTAAAGAATTGCCACCGGCTCATATTCCACAATATTCTCTATGTTAGAACTGCAGAGCAGCCGTGATATCACCACCTCCGCCAGACTCTCAAAGCCAAAGGCATCCGCCTTATACCACCACCCCTCCTGCTGCCACTTTAACTGGTTCCCTTTGGAAGAATGTTCCATTCCGGTTTCTACCTGATTCCCAAAAATTTCTACGGTCTGCATATTCCCACCTCCCTTCCCGGCGCAGTCTTATTCTGCCGGATTATAGTAAGAAATTTTTAGCCACTGGAAATCCTCTGCCATGCGCCCTTTCGTTTTCTCCACAATGGCAAGGGGGTCATAGGAATCCACCCCCACATCCTCTAATACCAACCGCAGATGTTCCCTGGTTCTCGGAAAGCAGCGGCTCTCCAAAAATTCTTCAAAATCCTCCCAGGTAGGCTTTGCCTTAATGCCAAAGGCACGGTGAATCAAATCCTCCGTCTCATTTTGCACCGCAATCCGCTGTCTTTGAAAATCAATGAGAATCGTGGTGCAAAGCTCCTCCTGACACATAAAATCCATACGCATCTGGTACTCTCCCACATCAATACTGCGGAATTTGCGATTAAGCTCCGTCCATTTTCTTATGGTCCGGTAAATCTGTTCCTTTTCTATCTCTTTCGGGTTCAAATAGGAAGAAAGGGTCTGACGGGAAACACCATATTCCTTCGCTAATGATGTAATTGTTTCTCCTGCCCTGCGGCGTTCCTTTATCCGCAAAATCTGTTCTTCCGTAAGCATCTTTTTCCTTCCGGCGCCCCGCTCATTAAATTTCGCCATATAAACCTCCTTTCCGAAACCTTCGTATCACAGTTGCCATCCCTGAGTTTTGTAACGCTCTGTATAAAAAACGTATGAAAATTCATTCTTTAGGACATAATCTTAAGGTAATACCAATTTTATTCTTATTATCATTTTATGCAGAACTCTCCAAAATGTCAATATATTAATTATTTTACACTAATATAAAAAGTGTTCCTATAAGGATTCGGCTATCAAAAGAAACTT
>JAGAIK010000296.1 GCA_017626625.1 Roseburia sp. | reverse complement strand
TCTGAGCAATCTCAATGATCTCGGACTTGTCAAAGCCGATCAGTGGACGGAAAACCGGAATATCGGTCACAGCATCCGTGCAGCTGAGGGCATGCATGGTCTGACTTGCCACCTGACCGATACTCTCCCCGGTAATCAGACCAAGGCACTTGTTTTCTTTGGCAAAATGCTCCGCCAGCTTCATCATGTAACGGCGCATGATAATGGTAAGCTCCTCATGCGGACACTGCTCATAAATGTAAAGCTGAATATCGGTGAAATTTACCACATGCAGATTGATGGGACCGGAATATTTTGCCACGATTTTTGCCAAATCCACCACCTTTTGTTTTGCACGCTCTGAGGTATAAGGCGGTGCATGGAAATAGGTGGCGTCTATGGTAACACCTCTTTTGGCAATCATGTAGCCTGCCACCGGGCTGTCGATACCGCCGGAGAGCAGCAGCATGGCTTTGCCGTTGGTGCCTACGGGCATACCGCCGGGACCGGGGATTACGGTGGAATAAAGGTTTATCTGGCTGCGGATTTCGATGTTTATCATGACATCCGGCTTGTGGACATCCACCTTTAAGCCGGGATAAGCCTCTAAGATACGCTCTCCCATTTTGGCATTGATTTCCATGGATTCCAGCGGATAATTTTTTCTGGCACGGCGGGCATTGACTTTAAAGGTAAAGTTTTTGTCGGGATAAGCCATGTCGATGTAACGGATGACTTCCTCTGCCAGTTTGTCGAAACCCTCGTCCTCTAAAATCACCACCGGGCAAATTCCTACGATACCGAACACGCACTTTAGCGCCTCCACTGCCTCGTCAAAATCAAAGTCACCCTCGGCTTCCACATAGATACGTCCCTGTTCCTTGCGGATTTTGAAGGTTCCCTCCACTTTTTTTAAAGCGCGGTTCATCTGGCTTACCAATGCGTCCTCGAAGAGGTAACGGTTCTTGCCTTTGATGGCGATTTCTGCGTATTTAATCAAAAATGCTTTGTACATATGACTCTCCTTTTTCTCAATAAGGTACGCCCAGGATGCCGGAAATATTCAATCTAGCAGCTTGGGCTGTTTTCTGGCAAAAGTATCATATTATTTACGGATAAATTTCCTACGGAACGGCACAATTTCTTTCAGCGCCTCAACAGCGTAATCTATCTCCTCCTCCGTGGTATTCACACAAAAGCTGAAACGGATGGTGCTCTCTAGCTGTGCCTTGGACAAGCCTATGCCCTGCAGAGTTTTACTGGGGGCAGGTTTATTGGAGGAACAGGCACTTCCGGCGGAGACGTAAATCTCCTTTTCCTCTAAGGAATGGAGCATGACCTCGCTGCGGACGCCGTCAATGCTGACGCTGACAATCTGCGGGGCGGAATCCCTTCCTGTTTTTCCGTTTATGGTGACGCCCTCAATTTCAGTAACTCCTTTGATAAAACGCTCTTTTAAGGAATAAAGATGTTCGATTTTTTCGTCAAAATTCTCGTAAATTTCCTCTGCCGCCGCTCCAAGGGCTGCTGCTCCCGGAACGTTTTCCGTGCCGGAACGCATTCCTTTCTGCTGTCCGCCGCCGTAAATAATGGGCTTTATCTTGGTCTTATCTTTGATATATAAAAATCCGGTTCCCTTGGGGGCAT
>JAGAIK010000295.1 GCA_017626625.1 Roseburia sp. | reverse complement strand
CTGGTTATCATTGACTACTTACAGTTGATGTCCGGTTCCGGCGGCAGAAGCAGCGATTCCAGACAGCAGGAGATTTCTGATATCTCCCGTTCCTTAAAGGCACTGGCAAGGGAGTTGTCTGTTCCAGTGGTGGCATTGTCACAGCTTTCCCGTGCGGTGGAGCAGCGCCCTGACCATCGTCCGATGCTTTCGGATTTACGTGAGTCGGGAGCCATCGAGCAGGATGCCGACGTGGTAATGTTTATTTACCGTGATGATTATTATAACCATGATTCTGAAATGAAGGGCATTTCGGAAATTATCATTGCAAAACAGAGAAACGGTCCTATTGGAACCGTCAATCTGGTATGGCTGCCACAGTATACCAAATTTGCGAATATGGAGAAGTAGTAAAAACTGACACGCTTAGATTTTTTTTCAGAATAGCCGACAAAAAACGAAAGCGGCTGCCGTATGCTGTCGCAATAAGACGAGCGGTTTTCGTTGTACGGCAGGGCAATTTTGCTTATAATGTAGGTTAAAGGAAAGAAAATCTAAGAAAGGTGTGAGTATCAGTATGGAAAAAGTACGTTATATGATATCGGACGCCGCAAATATTGTGAATGTGGAGTCCCATGTACTTCGTTACTGGGAAGAGGAACTCGAACTGAACATCCCCCGAAATGAGATGGGTCATCGGTATTACACCAAAGAAAATATTCAGGAATTTCAAAAGATAAAGGAATTAAAGGAGCAGGGCTATCAGTTAAAGGCAATTCGTATGATTGTACATAACGGTTCTCTAAACGGACAGGCTGTGGAGCTGGCAGCGGGAATATCCGAGGAGGCTGCGGAGAAGAAGCCGGATTTGCGCCAGATACCCCAGAGCCCGCAGAATGCTATAAGCGGGGCGAAAGTGTCCATGGCAAACGACCGGGAAAACGCCGCCGTCCTAAAAGGAGAGATGCCGCCGAAAGCGGCCGTAAAAGGGAAGGAAAGCAGCCTGCCTGCGGACACCCGCCGGGGAGAACTTGAAAACCAGCAGCAGAGTATCCTGGAAAATACGGACAAGATGGCGCAGTTTACGGATCTGATGACAGAGATTGTGGGAAAGGCGTTAGCCGCCAATAACCAGGAACTGAGTAAGTGCATCAGTGAAGATGTGGGAGAGCAGGTCCTAAAGGAGATGAATTACCTCATGCGGGAGCAGGAGGAGGCGGACGAAGAACGCTTCCGGAAGTTAGATGCCGCCATTCGGGGCAATTTAAAGAAAAAGGAACCCAAACAATGGGGAAAGAAAAAAGCATAATTTTTTGTTACGAAGAGGATGAGTTTGGGAGGCAGCTATGGCAAGAACAGTTGCAATCGGAATACAGGATTTTTCGACGTTGATTGAAAAAAATTATTTTTATATCGATAAAACAGCTTTTCTTAAGGAGTGGTGGGAAAGCGGATACAGTGTAACTCTGATTGCCCGTCCAAGACGCTTTGGAAAAACCCTGAATATGAGTATGGTGGAGCAATTCTTTTCTGTGGACTATGCGGGCAGGGG
>JAGAIK010000294.1 GCA_017626625.1 Roseburia sp. | reverse complement strand
TGGTCTCGGTTTCAACCTCTTTCAACTCGGTGGAACCTAATTCCTCTATCATCTCGGTATTGACTTCCGCCGCCGAAACCTGGGTCATCGGGAACTGTGGTAACGTTACCAGCATTCCCAAAATTAAAAGCCAGCAAATTGTTTTCTTCGCTGCCTTCCTAAATTGCTGTTTTCCCATCTTTGTTTTCTCCCATCTTACTTTTTTCATAATTCCTTTCTCTAAATGAGCTTCGCTTTTATCCCGTTCCATACATAACTTTCCCTCCTCCGCATTTTCGTTTTTTTTCGTACCTCCTTTATCATAGAATTAATTATGCAAAGAGACAAGTTTTTTTCGCAATTTCACATGATTTTCGTCCTTTTTTACAATTTTGCGTTGGTATTTTTATACAATTTTCGGGTATTGACTTTTTCGAAATTTTACGAAAACAGCTTATAATGACAGTACTGCCTGTTCATTTCCATAGAAATCTGTTATTCTGATTATAAATTTTAGCCAAGGAGTTTTGTATGAAACAGACAGCAGCATTAAAAGACCTGCTCTCCTTTCAGGGAGAGTGGAGAAGTTACCAAAAACGTGTCCTTACCCACGCAGAACAGTATTTAAAAGACGGACGCATTCACATCGTGGCAGCCCCCGGTTCCGGAAAAACCACCCTTGGAATTGAGCTGATTCGCAGGCTGAACGCCCCGGCGCCCATTCTTTCCCCCAGTATCAATATCCGGAACCAGTGGTTAGAGCGTATCCGCTCCGCCTATTTAAAAGAGCCTTCTGATATTCTTTCTAATTCCCTGCACAGCCCCGGTCTTATCACCGCCATCACCTATCAGGCGTTGCACAGCTATCTGATCGGCAACCATTCTGCTGAACAGGATGAGAGCACGCAGGCCGGAATCCCTGCTGCCAACGACACGGCGATTGACCTTTTTGAAGTACTGCAGCAGGCCGGAATCCGCACGCTTTGCTTAGACGAAGCGCACCACCTGCGGAATGAATGGTGGAAGGCTTTAGAAACCCTGATACAGAAGCTGCCGGAGCTTACCATCATTTCCCTGACCGCCACCCCTCCCTACGACGCCTCCCCGGCGGAATGGCAGCGGTACATCAATCTCTGCGGTCCCATTGACGAGGAAATCATTGTGCCGGAGCTGGTAAAGGAAGGCAGCCTTTGTCCCCATCAGGATTACGTCTATTTCAGCGCTCCGCTCAAAGAGGAGGAAATGGAAATCCTCCGTTTCCGGGAGGACGCCGCCCTGACAGGAGAGGAGATTTTTTCCAACGAGACCCTGTTTTCACTGGTAAAACAACATGCGGCTATCCTCCATCCCGGTGCTAAACGTGAGAAGCTTCTGGAAAATCCGGACTATACCTCTTCCCTTCTGGTATATCTACACGCTAAGGGCTTCCCTCTGCCCCGGGAATTACAGCTATCCGGCACCACCCGCCTGCCGGAGCTAAATCTGCACTGGCTGGAACTGCTTTTACAGGGATTTCTCTATGATGACACGGAGAGCTACCCTCCCTGCGGGGATTTTCGGGAAACATTAACGGAACAGCTCAAAGTCCGGGGTTTTATCCACAAAAAGAAAGTCTGCCTCACTGCAAATGATACGGTTCAAAAATTGTACACCGCCTCTAAGGGAAAGTTAGAAAGCATTACTTCTATTGTAAAAGCGGAAGAAAAAAATCTCGGCAGCAGCCTGCGGTTTCTGATTCTGACTGACTACATAAAAAAGGAATATCTTTCCGCCCTTGGGAATGAGGAACGTTCCGTGCAGGAGCTTGGGGTAGTGCCCATTTTTGAGACGCTGCGCCGTGCCTGCGGTGAAACTTCCCTGCGGCTTGCTGCCCTAAGCGGCAGTGTGGTGCTTATTCCCGCCTCCGCCAAACCGGCGTTAGAAGAACTGCTCTCCCGCACCGGAGCGAAGTGTTCCATCAAGGAATGCAATGCACTGGGTTATTGTCAGGTTACTGTCAACGGTTCTGAGGAAACTGCCTCCGGGCTTTTGACGGAATTATTTTACCAAGGGGAAATTCAGGTGCTTATCGGGACAAAATCCCTGTTAGGGGAAGGCTGGGATTCTCCCTGCATCAATTCACTGATTTTGGTCTCCTTTGTCGGTTCCTTTATGCTGAGCAACCAGATGCGCGGGCGTGCTATCCGTATGATGAAGGACAATCCCGGAAAAATCAGCAATATCTGGCATTTAGTTTGTATGTCCGAAGCGGACACGTCCTCCGAAACTTTATCCCCGGAAACATGGAACTCCCCTGATTTTTCTACCTTAGAACAGCGGTTTGAAAGTTTCCTTGGGGTTCATTACGAAAAACCGGTGATTGAAAACGGCATAACACGCCTTTCCTGCCTCCGTCCGCCCTATACACCGGAGCACATTGCAGGCATGAATGAAAAAACCTTGTCTCTTGCTGCCAACCGCGAGGGGTTAAAAAGGCAGTGGCAGGCGGCGCTATCGCCCTTAGAACAGATGGAGCTGGCGGTGGAGGTCGGTGTGGATGATGATTTTTGCAGACCGAAAAAACTTATTTTTTCTGCACTGCTTCAAACGATAGGCTTTGGACTGCTGACTCTGCTTTTCCTTCTGCTGGGGCTCCGGGTGTTTCTGCCTTTCCTGGCGGCGGCTCTCC
>JAGAIK010000293.1 GCA_017626625.1 Roseburia sp. | reverse complement strand
TATTTTTCTAAAAGATTTTTTATTCCATGTTCGGACGAATATTCAAAATTATTCTCTAATATAAAAGGTTGACCTGCTTTCATAAGCTGACCTGCGAAATAATACATAATTTCCATACTGGCAATTCCAAGATTTACTTTTTCGGCTCTCGACTGAAAACCAACGTTATCAAACAGCAATTCCTTTATGGTATCTTTTGAAATAACAGGCAGCTTCAACCTTTCTGACATAGCTTCTGCCATAGTGCTTTTTCCTGCTGCCGGAATACCTGTCACTAATATACAATACATAATTCATACTCCCTTCAAATTAACTGTTTCTATAACCACTCCAAGTTCCCTTACCTGTACCAGAAAATCCTCAGACACATTATTATCCGTAATTAGTAAATCATAATCTTTTATCTGACATACAGAATGGATGGAATTTTTTCCTATCTTCTTAGATGGATATAACCCAATATTCATCCCGCTGTTCTTCATAACAGCTTTTCCAAATTCCACACCAGCAGAATCGTGAATGGAAGCTCCAAAATCCAAAGATAATGCTGCGTGTGACAAAAATGCTTTATTCATTCGGATATTTTTTACCATTTGAATGGTATAAAAATCATGGCAGTGACCACGATGGGACATCTCTCCTCCCAATAATATAACGGATATATTTATTTTTTTCCGCAACACCTCTGCAATGGTAACGGAATTTGTCAACACTGTAATTGTTATATCTTCTGGTAAATTTTCAGCCATATAATATCCAGCCAAAGATGTGGTAATATAAATAACCTCCTTATTTTCAATATATTCCACTGCTTTTTTGGCAACCGCCAGATAATCAGTCTGTATTTCTTTTATATCTACTGGATTATATGTTGCAGTGGGATATATTTCTTTTGGATTAACTGCAATGGCACCGCCATGTGTTCTCTGCAACAATCCTTTACTTTCCAATATTCTTAAGTCCCGCCTTGCGCAATCCGCCGAAATTTGATAATATTCTTGAATCTCTGATACCAGGATTCGTCCTGTTTGGTTTATTTTGCTAATAATATCCTTCTGTCGTTCTTCCATAAACATAATAAATACCTCTATTTCGTGTTTATAATTGCTTCTGCTTATTTATATTTGATTATACTCGTTTATTCCTGAATATACAAGTTTTTATTAACAGAAATAGTGTAAGAAAAAAGCCTGGCTGCTTTGTCCCGATAATTGGCATAAGCTGTTTTAGCAGAGGCATATATTTTGTAAAAATCACGTACTGCAGCCCCACGTCTTTACTGAATGACCTGCAAAACGTAGAAACGGCATAGCCCATAAGCTACGCCGTTTCCGGAAACATTTCTAATACTGTTTTATTGACATGGAGAGCCGACAGTCAGGGGCTGTTCACTACGTACATTGCATATTGCACCCTAAGCTGCAATATGCCGCACGACCCCCATCAACAGCCCCGTCCCTCCCGCCAACTCCCATTCAAATCATGTATTAATAAGTAAACAACTGCGTCCAGTAATTCCGTCCCACCGCATTCTGATAATACCCAACCCCGATTTTCGTAAATTTCGGATTCAAAATATTCGCACGGTGTCCATCACTGTTCATCCAACCTTTCATAACCTCCTCCGGGCTGCGCTGTCCCCATGCAATATTTTCGCCGGAACCGCGGTAAGTAATGCCGTTATCGGTTAATACGGTAGAAAAGCTTCTTCCATCCGGTCTTGTATGGGAAAAAGATGTCTCAATCTCCTTCGCACGAATCAAAGCTGCTGCCTCAATATTCTTATCTAAAGTCACCTCTGAAAGCCCTGCTTTTGTCCGCTCTTCATTCACTAGTTTTACAACCTGTTCTGCAAAACTGAGGGTTTCCGTCCCCGGCTGGCTCGTTTCCGGCGTACTTACTCCCGGTTTATTTGTGTCCGGCTGACTTGTCTCCGGGATATCTGTTTCTGGTTTGTCAGTCCCCGGTGTGCTGGTGTCCGGCTGCCCCGGCACGTTTGTCTCCGGTTTGTCAGTGTCTGGTTGATTCGTCTCCGGTGCGTCAGTGTCCGGTTTGTCAGTCCCCGGCTGATTTGGCACGCCGGGTTTGCAATTTCCCGGAAGGGAAATAATCGGACAATCCGTTAAATTCCCGTTGGCAAACTCCTGGCAAAGCTCTTTTAAAATCCCTGTTACATCTTCCTTGCAATCCATAACCGCCACGGCATACCCTTTGTCTTTCAACTGATTTTTTATATCTGCAAGGGAAGCTGCCTCTGCGGTTGTCCCCACACTGCCGGTAAGGGCAAGAACCGTAAGCCCTGCTGCTACCAGTTTTGTTGCGATTGATAAATGTTTCATGATTACCTCCTGTGATTGCTATTTTATTATGTTTCATTTATGTTTCAAAACGATTACATAATTGTTACAAAAAGTACCTTAACACAGAATCAGAAGAAGGAAAAGACACAATACATGGAAGTTCTGGCATTCACTGGCAGCTTTGCTGTTTCGCTGGCGATAAAAAAAGTATTTTGCAAAATATATAGTTCTCTAAATTTGCACCAGCCATTTTGTACTGCAATATTTTCCAAGCGCAACCCCTAAGATGCAAAGCACCACACTTGCCACAATATAAACACTTCCTAAGAAATGCTTCCCGTTTTCCAAAAGCAAAAGACTTTCCAGGGAAAAAGTGGAAAAGGTGGTAAATCCGCCGCAGACACCTGTTTTTAAGAAAAGTATCAAATTCTTCGGCATATTTGCCTTTGAATCTGCCAATCCTACCACCACCCCTATAAGAATGGCTCCCAATAAATTTGTAAGCAATGTCAAAAAAGGAAAATCTCCTTTTACAGAAAACAGGCTGATAAGATATCTGCCGATTGCACCAATGGCGCCTCCAAGCCCTACAAACAGAATACTTCTCATTGCTCTACTCCCTTCTTCGGACAGATATCATTCAGGCAGCATTTATCACAATAAGGTTTCGTCCGCGCCGTACAGACATCTCTGCCGTGATAGACCAGACGATGACAGAAATCGCTGCCTTCTTCTCCCGGGATAATCTTCCAAAGTGCCATTTCTACCTTTTTCGGCTCTTTGATGCCGTCCACTAAGCCCATGCGGTTTGTCAGGCGGATACAATGGGTATCTGTCACAATGGCTGGCTTTCCGAAAACATCTCCCATTATCAGGTTTGCGCTTTTCCTTCCCACACCCGGCAGCTTCAGGAGAGCATTAAAATCCTCTGGCACATTTCCGCCGTATTCCTCTTTCAAAATTTTCATGCAGGCACTGATATCCCTTGCCTTGCTTTTTCCCAGTCCGCAGGGACGGAC
>JAGAIK010000292.1 GCA_017626625.1 Roseburia sp. | reverse complement strand
TTTAACCCAATGGTCACCAGAGCCGTCTTTACCAGAAACAGAAAATTTTCCCGAAATCTTTTCCAGCTTATCAGACAGTACAGCAGGGAAAAAATAATCGCAATATTAAAACTCAGAAGGTGGGACTGCAG
This sequence comes from Roseburia sp., assembly GCA_017626625.1. Taxonomy (GTDB): domain Bacteria; phylum Bacillota; class Clostridia; order Lachnospirales; family Lachnospiraceae; genus Roseburia. Next base: position 1,464 of record JAGAIK010000292.1, on the reverse strand, counting down.
CATACAGGTATAACCCGCCGCCAGCAAATAAAAAGCCTTTTTCCTGTCGCCCTCCTCCGGTTCTTCCTTCCCCAGAAGATACCAAAGCCCCAAAAAGACCAGCGGCAGAAACGCCAGCGCCGTAAATTCTCCCACCGCACTCCGGTAAAACATATTCGTAATCCGGTTTGTGGCAAACATATAAAGAAAACACCCCACTACCCCCAGCTTCCGGTTATCCGCCACCTCTTTAAGGCACACATAGGAAGTAACCGCCGTCACTATCTGCACAAAAACCAGATAAATTTTATAACAGCTCTGCAGGGAAAACCCAACAATACGAAGCAATGCCGGCACATACAAAAACAAATCCCCATACATAACAGAAACGGGATATCCGTAATCATTCAGCCATAAGGGCTGCATTTTCACCGGAAACTGCCCCTGACGCAATCCCTCCGCCAGCCCCTCAATCCGCATCAGATGAAACGTCAAATCATGTCCGCTGGTAAGATAATTCACATACAAAGGAACACAGGAAAACACAACAATAAGCCACACACAGACCCCCGCTCCCTTCTGCTCCTTCGTCATCCCGGCAAACATCTGTTTTCTGTCCCTCAAATAAAAAAATCCATCCACCAGAACAAAAAAACACAACAACACAAAAAATCCCACACGGTCCGCCTGATTCGTCTCTCTTATCTCCCCCGAACTAATAACAAAATCCCCCGGATTCTCTAACTCCGGCATCTGAAAATAAAACCCTTCCGCCCCCGCCGGTATCAACAACTCAAAAGTTTTCGTCCCATACTCTTTCTGCAAAAGAATACTCTCCGCATAATCCGCCCCATAATCAACCTCAAAGACAGGCGTAATCCGAACAGCATCCACATTCATTTCATAATCCACCGTCACCTCATAAGACCCCTTCGCCAGCGCAATCGTACTCTCCCCCGTAGGAAAATCCACCCCCGTAAACCCCTGATAAAAACGCTCCGTCCCCAAAATCCCAACAAAGCTGACTGCAAGGAGAATAATTTCTGCCACCAGTACCGCTCCTAAAATAATTCTGTTTCTATTTTTATTCTCTTCTGTTTTTCTCATACCTCTCTACTCCATTCTCCTTACCGTATCATTTTTCATTTTATCCTAATCCGCCCTTTCCCCTCTTATACTTCATTATTTTCCTTTTATCTCAATCCAAAACTTCCCCTCTTACACCTCATTATTTCCTTTTATCCTAATCCAAAACTTCCCTCTTGCACCTCATTATTTTCCTTTTATCCCAGTCCGAAGTTTCCCTCTTACACCTCATTATTTCCTTTTATCCTAATCCGAACTTTTCCCGCCCCAGTCTCTTTCATTAGATTTTTCGAGGTTCCCAAAGGGGGACTTTGTCGATAACTGATATTGGCAGATTGCACAAAGAAGGCTCTGTTTTTGTGACTATGGGAGGAGATTAGATGTTCTTAGAAATCTGCA
>JAGAIK010000291.1 GCA_017626625.1 Roseburia sp. | reverse complement strand
GAATATAACATCTGTTCCATATATGTCGCCGTATCCGAAAAACGCTTTTGTTCAAACATTTTTACAAATACGTCTAATACCAGCACCGGAAGCACAAGAAACATGGCAATTACCGTCATTGTTAAAAATACTGGCTTTAACTGAAACAGAATACCGATTGCCGCTATCCCAATCAAAGAGCACAACATCAGTAACACATGCGATTTCACAGACCAGTTATATCCATAAATATGCACTTCTTTTTCCAGATTTTTGGGATTTAACAGCTTTACCTTTCTCCATTTTCCTGTTCTGGTTTCTTTCATTTACTTTCCTTCCTCAATATAAGATTTCATATTTTTACAATGATACTGATTATCAATCCCAGCATATTTAAACATCTGCTGGATGTCTTTTGGCAATTCTTCGGAAATGATTTCCCCATCTTTCATAATCATGTAAATTTTGTTTTTATGCTCCTCCCTTGTATAAAAACAGAGCTGGTCGATATAACGTCTGATACTTCCATCCGGATTCCCTATTTTTCTTATTAAGATTCCCACATTCACATAACGATAAATCCGTTTTTCCATGCGGTCAGCATCATTGACATTATCCATCATGTTTTGAATACGATCTGGCAACTTCCTCAAATCATCCAAATGAATAGTAGTAAAACCCTTTACTCCAGTGCTCCACTGTTCTAATAGAGAAGTTACTTCCACGGAACGGGCTTCCGACAACATCAGCCATTTCATGTCTTGTCTTAAACACGCCTTGATGGCATCTGTATAATCAAATCCCCGGGAGACACGAAGCTCCACTGCATCCGCTTCTGGATTAATGTCTGCGTAATGAATTTCATAGGAATCTTCCACCGTGATAACTCGTTCTTCCGCCGGGATAAACTGCATAAAAAACTTTGCACATTCCGTTTTCCCGGCTCCCGGTTCTCCGCCAAAAACAAAATTCATTTTTGCCAGAACACAGTTTATCAGCAAATGCAGTATTTTTTCTGGACAGTAGCCACTTTTTATCATTCCCTGAATAGTATTACGGATTAATGGTGGGGATTTTCTAATACATATCGAAATACCACCAGAGGTTACGGATTCATGAAGAATGCTAATGCGCAACTCCCTTGTATCGGCCTCCAATACTTTGTTAGCGTTATTAAATTGTTTATTAACGCTGTTTGCAATATTATGTGTAAAGGCAGATAAGAAACTTTCTGTTATTTCTTCCTCCACCCTGTATCTCCCTTTTTCAAAATCCGTAATCCACAATGATTTTCCATTGTAATCAATATCCGTTACTGTCGGATTTTCAATATATTTCCAAAACACCCCGAATTGTTCTTCCGTAGGTGTAAAACTCATTAATTCACTCATTTTCTTTTACCGCAGCTCCTTACGTGCTACTTTCTCCCTCCTGTCTCTCCACAATAAACTAGGAATAAATCAACGTCCGGCCCAGAGACCACTGAATGCCGGAACATTGATTATTCCTGCTACTACCACTTTCACTACGGTGTAGGTGTCGGTGCTCCTAATCCGCTCATGCTACTGAAAAATCCGGTTAAAGCTGACTTAAATTCACTTGCCACATACCCGTCAGATGCCAAAGCTGCAACAATGATTGCTCCGAGCGCCAACAACACGATAACTGCAAGAATCGCATTACCATAGTGTTTCATTACTTGCTCCATTGGACTGTACCTCCTTTCCCTGTTTATGCTCTATATTTATCAGTTGCATATGCTATTGTAACTATCTTTTTTCCTCATTTCGACGGAATAAAAGAAAAGTTTTCACGAATTTTGTTTCTTTTAGGAAAAGGTATGTTCATAATTCTTCTTTAAACAAAGCGCCATTTTTAAAATAATCTCTACTACACGTGGGTCCGCATCCCGTACAATACGTTCAAACCTTTCTCCATTTGTTGTCTTTACCTCCACAGAGCTAAAATCTGTCTCCGGTTCTTCCGGAATAAATTCTGCAGCCTCCATCTCAAATGCTGCCGCAATGCGGAGCAATGATTTTAATCCAATATCACACTGTGCCCTCTCCAACTTTGAAATATGGCTCACCGAAAGATTTGCCATATCCGCAAGCTGTGACATGGAAATTCCACGCCTTTTTCGCTCCATGCTAATATTCCGACTTACTTCTTTTAGAATCAGATTCATAGTTTCATCTGTTATCTGCATCTTTTCACCTTCCTGTCTCTCCTTTATCCGTGCCAAATTTTTTCAGTATCTGAAATTGTTCATACTCTTTTTTTGTAAATGCCAGTTTCTTTAAATTCCTGCTGTAATACCATAATTCATTCCCAAACGGTGATATTTCTCCCTCCAGTTCCCCTAACATTTCCTGCTGCCAGCCAGATACAGGGAATACTGCCGCTTCATGGACGGATAAGGGAAAAACAAATAAATCCTCTTCCTTTTGCTCCGCCAATTCTTTCAACGGACTTTCTTCATATAAAAGCGTTCCCAGTCCAAAACAATGCTGCTTACTGCTCACAATATAAAAATCTCCACCCATAGGATGACAGATATCCAGAATTTCATAGGGAAACAATTCCGCCATTGCCTTTCCCGCCGCCTGATACAAAATTTCTTCACGAACCTGCCACTTCTCCATCAGTTCCCATGTAACCGCCATCACTTTCACCTGTTTATCCTTTAACAAGCAAACTCCATAAAGCATATATGTATTTCCTATATGCCTGCCTGGGAAATTTTTTTCCCACATGTTATCCCTATCGGGCAACAGCAGAGTCATTAGCTTATTATCCGGAAAATGTCCCATTATCTCTGCCAGTTTCTCTCCTTCCTCCTGCTCCTCACTTTCCGCCTTTTCATATTGCTGTACATATTCTGAAAATAATGTCCGCAATATTTGCGTATCTATTTTTCCCCCGCACTTTAGGTATATCTCTTCCAGATTCAGACAGGGCATGGGAAAAAGGTGGTCTTTATCATCCCGTAACCGCACTGTCCATCCATTTTTTCCTTCTTCTATCAAGAGGCTCTGGGAATTTACAGCATAAGCAGCCGGCAAATAAAGGAATCCTTCCATTTTTAATCTTTCTGCAAACCGCTTTAAATTTTCCATTTTCAATTCATCTCTTCTTTCCATAGCCCTCCCTTCTAACTTCCGGTCAGCTTGTCCGGAAGTTTATCTGACCTCTCTTTTATTGATTTACCTACCAGCAATTTTTGCAGAATACATGATCTCCGATAATAATAATTTCGTCCGAACTGTTTTTCGCCCGGATTTTTTCCCACTGCTTTGTTTCTCCTGCGCTGCAATACTTCGGATTGCAGTAATATTTCATGTCTCCAATGGGATTTGCAGACGTTCCATAGTAGGCTCCTGCGGCAGCCTGGTAACAGGAATCCGCCTCTCTTTGCTCCTGCGTCATGGAAGCATAAGCTGTCAGATATTGCTCTACGGTGTGGTATGGTATGTAACAGGAAAACTGATACGGTGCTAAGAGTACGCCCTTAATATTCCCGGATGGTCCTCCTGCACGATTCAAAATAACATATGCTACCGCTGTCTTTCCGAGTGCCGGCTGGTTTCCGGCTTCTGCTTTGATAAAGCCCGCCATATAAATAAGATTCTCATCAACCCCATCCGGTATCTCCAAATCCTCCACCGGCACTGCATCCACACTGCCGACAAAATCCCCGGAAGTTCCCCCGGTTTCCCCGATTTTTTCTTCCAGTTCTTCCAACAGTTTTTTTGCATCCTCTGATAACTCGTTCTCATGTGCCGATTTCCAATTCTGCAGTGTCAGGCAATAGATTTTGGTATCAAAACCTGCGACCGGATGTGATACATTGTTTGCTCCCTGAATGCTGATAATCGTAAATGTTGACGTGATATAATTAAATTGTGAAAATACCGAATCAAGCAGAGTATTTTCCTCCTCTGTATCTACCAGAAGATATGGCGGATATCCGTCCTCTCTATTTGTTGTCCTGTCTTTATAATTATCTGCCGTACATAATTGCGCCAGATACACAATGGTTACAATATCCGCATCCGGATAGTTCTCATAAGGATAACTGACGTCATGTCTCCAATTATCTTCCAGTGTCTGCATTTCCCCTGCAAAATCCCGGCATTTTTCCTGTACGACATTTTTCAGATATAAGGGATTTTCAGCTATTTCTTCCTCCATATCATAAATATTGTCATAATAAGATACCGGATTGATAATGTACGAATACCCTGCCATAATGGAAATAATGATAATAGCGGCTATCAGGATAATCGGCAACAACGCTATAAAAAGCTGCAATAGCAGTTTTAAAATAAGCTTTCCAATAAAGACAGCCAGCCTTGCCATATCATGACCGATGATTTGCCCCGCCAATCGGAAATGAGCATTCGGATCCTGCTTTCCCTCTTCATGTATCATTTCACGAATGACATACCTTTTTAGCAGTTTCCACTTTACCTTATCAATTTTGTGCTTTTTTGAACGTTCTTCATCCTTTTTCTCTTTGCTGTTTTCTGTTTTATCCGCTTTTTTCTGCCTTATCTTTTCGCGTTCTTTCTCAGAACAGACCAATGGCTCCGGTTCTTCATTTTCTGCGGTATAATTTTCTGCCATATCTGTTCTGCTTCTGACACCTGAAACATCTCCCATCTGGTTCGGACGTACATTACATAGCCTGGTTAATTCATCCTGTGATAAATTCCCCCCTGCATATCTCCCGGCTGTCCCTTCCTGTTTCCATTTATCTAAGGTGCGCTCTTTCTGAAATCTTTCCCCTTTCTGCTGGTCTAGCACACGCTCTTTCTGGAAACCCTGCCGCTTCTGCTGGTCTAACACACGCTCCTTCTGAAACCTTTCCCTTTTCTGCTGGTCTAGCACACGCTCTTTCTGGAAACCTTCCCGTTTTTGCTGGTCTAATAATCGCTCCTTTTTTTCAGCAGCAACTTTTTTCTCCGGCATGTCTCCACTTTTCTTTTTAGCAGTAAAATCTTCCGCTTTCGTTTTTTTATCCTGAACCTTGCTGCTTTTACTTCTTTTCCGTGCCTCTGCCAATGCAATGACAGCAAAATAAGCCCGTTCGCTATTGCTCATAGCACTGTTTGCTTCTTCATATTCCTCATTTCTGTCCGGACTTTCTTCCTGTGGTTTTAAATTCTGTCTGACAATCCCCTGCACCGAGCCTTCTTTAGGAAAATGAACTTCTGATATAACACCAGTTTTTTTCCTTGCTTTCACTCCTAAATTTTCACCATAACTCCGTGTGCTTTTGGCTTCCCTGGGATAATATCCTGTGCCTGCCATCCTTCCCCGGTACACGATATCCATATTTTCATATAATGCCTGTCTGGAATCAGAACCCTCGCTGACTTCGCTTTGAAACTTTGCATTTCTTCCAAAGAGGGCGTCTCTTTTCTGTTTCCCGGCATATTGGCTGCCGTACCCTCCAAAAGAAACGCCCGTCACTTGAAATTTAGGTTTTACCGCATGGAGTTTTTCTTTTTTTCTACAATCTTCAAGTCTCATAGAATCCCTACTTCAGCTTTCTTTTTTGCTGCCTTTTCATGCAGGTTTGTATTGTAAACATCATAAACCGGATTATCTTTTGCTATCTTATTATTAAATGGAATAATTGTATTTCCAAAACGTATCAGTCCGGTACCGGGTTCTGCATTGGTGGTATATTTAATCTGTGCCTCACTAATGTCACCTAATGCTTTTCCAAGCGCCGCTGCATCCGGTGCAGCCTGCTTTAACAGAACCGTATACTCACTGTTAGAAATTAATGTAGAGGTCATCGGGTCCTTTAAAACCTCAACCACATTCTGGGTAATTCCTGTACATAATCCTCCCAGTTTTCTAACCTGTTTCCACAATGCAATCAGATAATCCCTGGAAAATGGTTTTCCAAGAAGTACATGAAGTTCATCCACATACAACCAGGTTGCACGTCCCTTCTTCGCATTTTTAATAATCCTCTGCTTGATGTTCTCTAACATGACAAGCATTGCCATTCCCGATAAATCTTCCGACAAATCCCGCATTCCATAGACAAGTACTCTGTTATCAACATCAATATTGGTCTGGTGATTAAAGATATTTAAAGAACCGTCCACAAAAATTTCAAGGACCAGCTTTATCTTCCTTGCCTCCTGCTCTTCCTGTTCTTCAAGTATCCGGATAAAATCACCCATAATCGGCTGCTGCCTTTCTTCCACCGGCATCATTGCTATCTTTTTGTACATCCTCCGCACAGAACGGTCTATGATAGATTTGTACTCCGGCTTAATACCGCCATTCATTGCCTGTTCACAGATACCAAGCATAAAACCGCATTTCTCCCTGACCTGTCCGGCTTTATCGTCAACATCTAAAATCGTCAAATCTACCTCCAATGGATTTAGATAATCCTCCGCATAAGTGGCAAGATTAATAATAGCTCCGCCGTAGGCCTCCGCCACATCGAAATATTCCATCGTGGGGTCTACAAAAATGATGTCATCCTCTGTATTTAAGAACACTCCACCTGCTTCCATCTTACATCCGGTAAAACTCTTTCCTCCGCCCGGTATTCCAAACACAAATCCATTCCCATTTAAAAGTAATTTCCTGTTTGCCCAAATTGGTTCCTTGGAAACCTGATTAATTCCATAATATAAAGGCTTATTCATCATCTGCATTTCCACCACATTAAATGGTACAAATGCCGCAGCCGAAGATGTAAATAGTGCCCTCATCATATCTACATATCTTCCTCCCACAGGAAGCACCGTGGCAAGAGCCTCCCTTTGACGCATATAATAAGGAATAATATTACAGGTTGCTTTCTCTACTACCTGATTTACGGCAGTAAGGGCTTCGTCCATTTTTTCATCATTATCTGCAATAATTCCTGCAGTAACACCAACCCACAACATCTTCTGGTCATTATCCCGCAATTCATCCAGCATACGCTCCAGTTCCTTCTTTTCCCTCCTCACTTTGTAAGAAATATCACTGGAAAATGCTCCTCTTTTATTTCTCTTCTCCTGCTGCTTTGCGATTGTATTTTCTACCCCCATCAACTTATCTTCCAGAGTTTTTAATGCCACATCCTGGGGAATCGGTTCATAGTCAATAGAAAATACCGAACGCATAGGCAGTCCTGTAAGCTCTTTAAAAAATGTATCTGACAGTGACGTCGGATAAGATGCAGGGTCCAGATAGAGCATGGAACACACCTTATCTTCCATATAAAATCTGTCTATCGCTCTGTCAAAATCCATAACTGCAGGTGCCAGTTCATCTTTAAAACTGCGTACTTTCATCATTTCCCTTTCCATTTGGAAATCACATTCCGCTTCATGTCCCATATGATAGAAAGCATGCAGTACCCGAAATCTCTCATCGGCATTCATTGGCAGCAATACGGAAGAAAGCGCCGCAAAGTTACTGATAAAACTTCCTTCCAGTGAGGACAGGTAGGCTCTTGCCGCCTCATAGTCCTTTCTCTCCACTGTAATCGTAAGAAATTTTTCCTGCCGGATACCTTTGCGCCCCTCCACAATTTTACTTTCTATAATGTCGTTGTAAGCCTCTCGCAGCCAGTCATATTCATCATTTTTATAACGATACAGAATTTTTTCACGGATTTCCTCCATATTTCTGTTCTCATTAAATACTGTAATCTTCACTGAAATATCAAAGGAATTGATGGTCTTGCACCAATCATAAAAAAATGCAAGCTGCTCATCATATATCTGAGTTGTGTAATTCACATCCATCAGGTAATAACTTTTTGACCATTTTTCTTTCCCTACCTGAAAAATTCCGTTAGGCGCAACTTTCCATATTTCAATTTTATCCTGTGTACTTTTCGCATTACTGTATCTCACTTTATCCGGATTTTTCAGTGACATAAAAATCTTACGTTTTGACATACCGGACTGCTTTTTGGGCATTTTACTTTTGTTCATTTCCTTTTTCTTCCCTCCTTCCGCTTTCACCAAAAAACAGTGCCCGCATTTCCTCTACATCATATGCCTGTCCTTTGACCTCTTCTTTGGAATTTCCATACACCAGAAACTTTAAGGTGTCTTCTGCCGTAAGAAAATTCCCATATCGTTTTTGACTGCTTCCCATAAGCCCAAACATAGCCAATGTTTCTTTTAGCTCTCCCGGTCTTTTTAATTCTGCCAATGGAATTTTTTCTGTCCGTATTCCGCTTTCTGCCGCTGTCAGGGAAAAATCAGACATATTTTCATATAATTCTTCAAGTGTTTCTGCATGTAACAGAAAATAAGCACTGGCGCTCATAAAGCTTCCGGTGTCCTCCCTGTTTCCGTCCTCATTTTTTAAAATATCGTATAGCAATGGGGCTTTTCGTTTCATTCTCGGCAGCACCCCATCCACCCCAAGATACTCTTCTTCAACGGATTCACGGATTCTTTTATCCGCAACTCTTAAGGCAGACAAATACGACGCTGCACAATATTCCTTATCAGCCAGTTTTTGAAGCATTCCCCTTTTTATTTTTCCAGGAAATCTGCGAATTGCCATTACCGCAAAATATTCTGATTCCGCTGCAATCTCCTTTTCTGACGTTCTTAACTTGTTCATGGAAGCTGCTTCCTTCCATGCAGGTGTTTCTGAAAGGTAGGAATCTGCCGGATACGCTCCTCCTAAAACCTTCGATAGATAATTACCATACCTCTCTATCCTCTGCTCTGCCGAAAGACCTGTAATCTTTAACTTCCGCTCCATCTCTGCAAACTTCTCTATTGCTTCCGATATATCGCAATATCCTTCCCGTAACAGAAGATATGTCTCATTCAAATATTTTCCCTGCAAAATACCGCACTCCGTCCCGGATTCTCTCCATGCCCCAATCAACTGTTCCCATTCTTTATCCTGGAGTTCTGTGACACAATATGCTTTGGTAAAACAATGATCTACTTCAAAAATCCCGCTTTCTGAAATCCTGCTGACTCCCAAATTCCCATTAAAAAATGCAGGAGACTTATATACCTGTTCCTGCTTGTTTTTAATCCTGTGAAACCTGTCTCTCCTCCGAACCCTCTTCTCCTGTCCGTTCTGTCTCCGTTTTTTCATTTATCTTCCGCTCCTTTTTCCTTCCTCTGACAACTCCAAAAATCATTCCCCTTTTCTTTTTTGCATTTTTATCATCTGCCTTCTGTGAAATATCTTCTATCCGAAGGGTACGTGTGGTGGCAAATGCCACCACCTGTTTTCTCTTATTGCTTCCCCGAAAACGTTCCATTACGGTTAAGCCATACTGTTTTCCTAATGCCGGCAGCATGATGGGAACACAAACCGGTATTGCTATGTAGATAGCTGCCTTGAGCGGTATTCCAAAACCAAAATAAGCAATACATGTCACAAGCGCTGCTGCCGCTATCGACAGAATTGCCGCTATGGTCTGCTTTGCATTCATTCCGGCCGCCACCGGCTCCTGATATTGTTCTACATCCTGATTAATATTGATAGACAACATAAAATTTCTCCTCCAGTCTTTTAAAGTCCCAGTGCTTTTTGTGTAATCATCCCGGAACCTTTTACTGTGCCAAGCGTCAGCATACAAATAAAGCTGCTCTGTAAAATCCATCCTAAAATGTAAAATCCTCCGGTCTGTCCATTAGTAAGATTAACAACACCGCTGGAAGTTACCACGGCACTTAAAACCATTGCCATATACATTGTGACTGCTTCCAAAATTGTTCCAAGTGCATATTTCCAAAAGGATTCTGCCGACCTTGACAGCATATGATTTCCTGCAATGGTACTGTTTGCCAGTGTCCCATAGGGCACCAGCATTAATATTTTCAAAAAACGCTGAAATGCCTCAAATAGCATCAGCATTCCGCAGCCTGCGGTCACCATCATAAAAATAATCGTAACAATAAACAATAATGCCATTATAAAAACCCCACCCAGTCCGCTGATATCATTTGTTAATGGCAAATTTAAAATTTCTGTAACTTCTGTCGGTACTGTATATCGGAAAGAGGTGCCGCTTCCACTGATTTTTCCGATAACACCCGTAGACAAGGCAAATAATTTCTGCACAATCGTCATGGAATTTATTACAAAAAATTCTGCCAGCGATAGTTTTAAGAACATCCGAAGGATATTTTCCAGGCGGAAGTCCTGCTTGATATCCACACTGTCCGCACAAAATCCCATGAGGAAAAAAATAACAACCAACACACCGCCTATCCCAAGAAATATTGTATTCACATTGGT
>JAGAIK010000290.1 GCA_017626625.1 Roseburia sp. | reverse complement strand
TTTCCGATTTCCCCTGCAAGCTCCCAGAAACGCTCATTGGGATAATTTCTGCCGCTCTGCATTCCAAGCACATTGATTTCCAGCGGTATTCCCAGTTCTTTCATGGAAAGGCAGAGCCGCCTCATTTCCCTGTCGTATACCGCAGGCTCTCCCTGGTAGTTGATTAAATCCGGGTGCGCCAGATAGGAATAGCTGCCGGTTTTCATTCCCGCAATCACAGAATCCACATAAGCACAGATTCGGCTCTCCTCCTTCGTCGCGGCTCCCGCATAAGGACCTTTCTCTTCACTGTCCCAGAAGTGCTGTCCCATAATCAGATAATCGCAGTCCAGACTTCGCGCCATTTCCATCTGTTTTTCATAAAACTCCGGAATATATTCCGCCTCAAAACCCACAAAAAGCTGAATTTTGTCACGGTATTCCTCCGCCAGCCGCCGAATGCAGGAGACATAATCTTCCGCCTCCTCCATCCGCATCCGTATCCCGGACACATAGCCTCCGGAAAATGGACAGGGAATATGGTCGGAAAACCCGAACTTTTTAATCCCCATACCGATTGCCGCCTCCACATATTCCCGCTCTGTTCCGGTGGCATGTTGACATCTTGTGGTATGGGCATGATAATTATAAATCACAAACTCTTTTTCCATTTTACTACCGCATCCTTACTTTTGCTCTCATTCTCTCCTGTTTTTTATCCTTTAACACCAGATAGCCCTGTCCAATCCCAAGGAAAATCACCAGCAGCACCACAATCATATAGCACACCCCTATCCCAAGGGTTTCGGAGCCTATTAAGCTTAAATCAAAACCAAACCAGCCAGTGGGTGCGCCGAAATTTAAGAAATTATAAGGCGCATACTTCGTATCCCAGCGAAGCCCCATCCCTGCCGCTATCACCACAAACGCCACATACAACAGGGGCGGTATCACGGCAAAAATCACGTGAAATTTATTGGACTGATAACGGTAATCAAACAGAATAAAATCCAGAATCGCCAGCACAGGCGTAATAAAATGCACGCATAAACTGCCGGCGCCGTTCTGCAGATACGCATTGACAAATCCGTCTGCCGACGTGGGTGCCAAAATTGTCAGGTAAATAAAAAACGTCAGGGTAATGCTGATGGTCGCCATATATTTTATAATATACTGCCAGTTTCTTTTATATACACGTTCCCCTTTAGAAAACAAAAGTATCATATCCACCACAAGAAAAAGCAGAAGCACCGCATCGATAAACACGTTGGAAAGATTTGTAAAATACGTCCAGGACATCATGCTTTTTACAGAACGGCACATGCCATAAACCGACGCTGTGATTGCCGCCAGCTTTATTAAAATGCCAAGCCACAGTTCCTTTTTCCGATACACAATGATATCTAAATGTTCCATGTCTTTTTCCTCCGTCTTAAACCTCAAAGACTTCCTTTATACTGTCGTAATGCAAAAAGATTCCCTCTTTCGCAAGGCTCTCTATTTCCTCCTTTGACGCCAGGCGGTAACCTGCGGTTTCTTCCTCCTGAAGTTTGATATCCTCTTCCTTAAAATCTCCGGTAAATCGGTACACATCCACAAAGTAGTTGTCCCCCTCCCCCGGATTCTCTCTCTTATAGGAAAAGACATAACCGCCGTCCCAGTCCGAAACGTCAAGCCCGGTTTCTTCCTTTACTTCCCTTACCACCGCAGTTTTCGAATCTTCCCCTGCCAGAGCGGCACCGCCGGAAACTTCCCACCAGCCCGGCGCCCAGGATTTTGTCATCACCCGTTTCGTAATTAAAAATCTGCCGTCTCTTGCGGCAACAACGCCAAGGACAGTCAGATGATATTCCCCTTCCTTTAAACACCAGTCATTCCGCTTCATGGTGCGCCCGGTAGGCTTTTTATTTTCATCATAGATATCCCAAAATTCCATTTTTTCTGACATTTCCGTTCCCCTTCGTAAATTGCTTCTTTTTTGCCTGCCAGTGTGCGATTTCCTAAAACCTCAGACAAGGCATTCGTATGCTGACACAAATATGTAACCTCCCGTTATTATATCCCACCCCCCGTAAATGCACAATGGTAATTGCGCAAAAAAATATGAAATATGTAACAGTTCAGCCCTCCCTGTGCCCTGGGATGCCGGAAGAACAGCTATCCGGCATCCCAG
>JAGAIK010000289.1 GCA_017626625.1 Roseburia sp. | reverse complement strand
TAAATAAATTTACCCATATAGAAACCCATGGTGCGGAGCTCCTCTGCCCATTCGTCCTCTTTCCAGCAAAATATCTCTGCAAGCATTTCTCCGGAAAGACCTGCCGCCAAATCCAGATTTTTCTCCTGGCGTTTCTCTAGTTCCTCCGTCTTTTTCATATATTCCTCAACAGCCTTTACCTGCCTTGGATATTGTTCCATCACCTTATGATAGTCTTTATCCAGCATTTTGGCAAATGCTTTTTTGGAGTATGCCCTGTCATCTTTCCAGTCATCAATCAGATTGTGGTACGCTAAAATCAGGTTCATTGCCGCCGCATAGTCCGTCGCTTCATTGAGCCACACCCTTCTCTTTTTGGTGGGATGCAGTGCACAGAGAATATCCGACGACTGATTTTCCAGTTCATATAATCCGGTAAGAAGAACGATAAGGAAAGTCATGTCATAGTTTAAAAGCATCTGTCCTTTTGCGCCGCAGTTGGTTTTTAATCTCCGGCACAGTCCGCAGTAATAGGACTGGTATGCCTCTCTGCTCTCCTCTGACAATTCTTTTTGATTGATATTGATATAACCAAACACAAAAAACTTCTCCTTTATCAGCTCTTTTTCACAAATTCCGCTCTGCACTTCGGACAGGTAATACAGATTTTACCTTTTCCCCTCGGCACCCGCACCTTCTGGCTGCACTGCGGACACTTGTAAAAGCGGTAATCTTTTCTCTGGGCAAACTGTTTCTTGCTCTGGTTCTGCTTCACTGTCATCCGATACCGCCAGTTTACAAATTTCTGGTTCTCCTCATACCGTTTTGAGGTATTTTTTGAAAGCATCCGAAAACAGCTATAAATCAGCAGCACAATTCCAATCCAATAAAACACGGACAACACGGACAGCAGCGGTGAAAACATGGAAACCACAAGACACCCTAACACCACAGCGCTTAGGGTCCTCCCCAGTTCATCCGCTCCATATCTTCCCGACATAAATCTCTGCATTTTTTCTCTCATCGTTTTCCACCATCTTCCTATCGTTTTAGGCTCTGCCTAAGGCAGCAGCCGTTTCATCTTAGGAATATGGTAAGCCTAAAAATTTACAGCGTCAACACTCCTATTGTCTTTTAAGAAACATTTTATACTTTCATTAGAATTAAAAATATGGAAAAAGAGTGCCGCTTTCTGCAACACCCTTTCGTTTTCTAAAATCTAAGCAGGACGATAAGCCGGGTTATGTCGGCTGCTTACGCAGCGAATGGTCATCTATCTAGGATGGCTGTTGCCAGCCACCTCAAGCAACCTACCTAAAGCTGGCGGGCCACGTCAACGCTTTTGTTCGGTCTTGCTTCGGATGGGGTTTACATATGCCCTCCCCGTTACCGGGAAGGCGGTAGTCTCTTACACTGCCCTTCCAACCTTACCGAAACGCCCCTGAAGGCATCCGGCGGTATATTTCTGTTGCACTATCCTTAGAGTCGCCTCTACCGGACGTTATCCGGCATCCTGCCCTGTGAAGCCCGGACTTTCCTCACCCCGGTAAAACCGGGCCGCGACCATTTGTCCTACTTAAAATTTTTATTCCGTCCATTACTATACAATGTTTTTCTCCATTGTGCAAGATTCTTTTAAAAATACCGGAATTTGGCATTTTCCTGCCTAAAGAAGAAATCCCTTTTGGAAACTCTTTTCACACTTTATACCTGGAAACAGGAGCCCCCGATAAATTCACGGAGAATGGAGTTCTGCGCAATATGGTCGCTTGGCATCGGCAGGAAATAATCCAAAAATTTCAGCAGGCGCTTCGCCTCTATATACTCCGGGCATTCCTTGTCAATGGCAAACAGCAGCGGCTCCGCATAGAGCTTTAACACTGCCAGCTCATAAATCAGCGCAGAGTTAAACATCACGTCAGCCCCCTCCTGGAAGGGGAAAATATATTTTTCTTCCCCTCTCCGCACAGAATCCCACATGGCGATGGTTTCCTTTGCCGAGGTACCCCTGGTTCTGGCATCCCGCACAATCCGACGGATAATCCTGCCGTCGGTGGTGGGAAGGCAGTTATGCTCATCGATGTTCAACTGGGTCAGGGCGCTGATGTAAATCTTAAATTTGCTCTCCGCCGGAAGGGTATAGGACAGCTTATCATTCAGCCCGTGAATGCCCTCGATGACAAGCACATCCTCTTTCCCTAACTGCATGATTTTGTCCTTATATTCCCGCTTTCCTGTCTTAAAGTTAAAAATCGGGAGGTTTACCTTCTTCCCCGCTAAAAGTTCGTTCATATCGTGGTTAAAAAGCTCCACGTCTAAGGACTCTAAGCACTCAAAGTCAAAATTTCCGTTCTCGTCCCTGGGACAAAATTCCCTGTCCACATAATAATCATCTAACGGAAACGGATGGGGTTTCAGTCCCTTCGCGGCAAGTTGAATGGAAAGGCGATGAGAAAAGGTAGTCTTGCCTGAGGAGGAAGGCCCCGCAATCATCACAAATTTCTTTCCCTCCGACCGTGCAATGCTCTCCGCTAACTGCCCGATGCGTTCCTCAAAAAGCGCCTCCTGGGTCAATATAACCTGCTGCATGTTTCCTGCGGCAATGGCATCGTTTAACGCCCCGATGGTGTCGATTTCCAACATTCTGCCCCATTCCCTGGAACGCTTTAAGGTGTAGAACAGCTTTCCGGAAGGATGAAATTCCGCCACTTCCCTGGTATTTTTGTCCGGAAACAGCAATACAAACCCATCCTCGTATTTTACCACGTCAAAATAGGCAAGGTATCTGGTGGAGGGCACCATAAATCCATAAAAATAATCCTTATAATGGTCTAATTTATAAATATTAACCCTGGAGCTGCGGCGGTAGCGGAACAGTTTTTCCTTATCGTACATTCCATATTCATGGAACAATTTCAATGCATCCACCGTATCCACAGATCTTTTTTCCAAGGGTATCGCCTGTGACGCAAGTTCTTTCATATAGGACTTTACTTTTTCAAGAAACGCTT
>JAGAIK010000288.1 GCA_017626625.1 Roseburia sp. | reverse complement strand
TTCCTGTGAGTCCTGTGTAGTCTCCTTCAACTGTTCTGCCGGCAGCTCTGTCAGCATCGTCACTCTCTCCTTGCTCACGGCAATCACCAGATACTTCTCCCCGGCTTTTACCACCTGCAGAAGCTGGTTGTTCGCAATCCGCACTGTCTCAATGACCTGCAGATTTCCGCCTTTCATCTGTGTCTTTTGAAAACCGCCCACCCATCTCGTGGTAAAGTATGTAATCACTAAAATAAACAGAAAGATAAGGATTGCGCCCAACAGTTGCAGAAAACTATTCAAAGAAGAACTTAATAATATCATATTAACCAACTACTTTTTTAACAGCCTCAAGTACACGCTCTGCCTGGAACGGTTTTACGATAAAGTCCTTTGCGCCTGACTGGATTGCCTCGATAACCATCGCCTGCTGACCCATGGCAGAACACATAATGACATTTGCATTCGCATCAATCTCTTTGATTTTCTTTAATGCCTGAATTCCATCCATATCCGGCATGGTAATGTCCATCAGCACTAAATCCGGTTTTGCTTCCGGATACTTCTCTACTGCAACTGCACCATTCTCTGCCTCCGCTGCAATTTCATAGCCATTCTTTGTCAGGATGTCCTTAATCATCATTCTCATAAATGCAGCATCATCACAAATCATAATCTTTGCCATAATCTTCTCTCTCCTATTCGTAACTGTTTTCTTTGTTACTTACTATTTTATAATTTCGGTAATTCGTATACCATAGCTCTCTTCAATAATAACTACTTCGCCTTTTGCTACGAATTTACCATTTACCAACACATCAATTGGTTCTCCGGCGATACGATTTAATTCTATAATAGTTCCCGGGGTAAAATCAAGTATTTCCTTAATGGATTTTGAGGTTCTTCCTAATTCTACCGTTACCTCAAGGGGTACATCCATAATTAAATCGATATTTTCCGGTCCATAACCCACCGGTACATTTCCGGAAAATGCCTGGAACTGTGCCGGCTGTACATTTACCTGTTGTCCATACATCTGCGACATCTCCTGACCCATCATTGGCTGTCCCATCATCGGTTGCCCCATCATTGGCTGCTGCATCATCGGCTGTGCCCCCATCTGCGGTTGTCCCATCATCGGCTGCGCTCCCATCTGCTGCTGACCCATCATTGGCTGTGATGCTGCCTGCTGCTGTGATGCCTGCTGCGGCGCTGCCTGCGGTGCCGGGGCTTCCTGCTGACCGCTGCTCACTGTGGAATTTGTATCCTCTTCCATCGTCTCCGTCACATTTGCACACATCTCTTTTGCAAATGAAATCGGATATAACTGCATGATTTCACTGTTGACAATATCGCCGATTTCCATTTTGAACGTAATCTTTACGAACTCTCCTGCAAGGAACTCATCAATAGCGGTTTCATCTACGGTCTGCTGCAAATCTATCAAATCCGCTACTGGCGGGCTGATATCAATCACCTTATTCAGCATGGAGGAAAGAGAAGTCGCCGCTGAACCCATCATCTGGTTCATCGCCTCACTGATTGCACTTAAGTGCAGCTCCGTAATCTCACCATCCGTATTGCTTCCGTCACCACCCATCATCAAATCGGTAATGACTTTTACATCATGCTCCTTTAATACCAGAATATTGCTTCCATCTAATCCTACGGTATAACCAATCCGGATAAAAACACAAGGTCTTTCATAAGCATCACAGATATCTCCCCAGTTTGCATATGAAACAACCGGCGTGGAAATATCCACTTTTCGGTTTACCAGAGAAAACAGTGTCGTAGCCGCCGTTCCCATGCTGATATTGGCAATCTCGCCAATCGCATCTTTTTCATTATCAGTCAAGAGTGCTGCATCACTCTCACCACCGCCGGCAGCTGCGGGACTGTTCAGTAAAGCATTAATTTCTTCTTGAGACATTGCTCCATCCATTTTACTGCTCCTCCCTAATCACTGACGTAATTCTTACTGCATAATTATCACCGGTAGCACCCGGCAGAGCAGTAAACTTTTTAATATTACCAACATAAACATTCAACTCCTCATCCACCTTGGTATCAAGACGGATAATATCGCCGCGCTGTAAGCCAAGGAAATCATTGACCGATATGGTACTGTTGCCTAACGCCACCTTTACGGGCATCGGCGCCCTTGAAATCAACGCCTCAATGGTTTCTGAATATTCCTGTTCGTCTTTCTCCTGCAAGCTTGAATACCAGTACTTCGTATTCAATTTATCCATAACGCTCTCTAAAGTGATATAAGGCAGACAGATATTAATCAGTCCCTCCACCTCACCAATCTTAATATTGAGCGTTACAAGCGCAATCATTTCTGTGGGAGAAATAATCTGTGCAAACTGTGAATTGGTCTCAATCCGTTCTAACCGCGGTTCTAACTCACATACATTCTCCCATGGCTCTATCAAAAGATTCACCACCACATTGAAAATCCGCTCCACAATCAGAAGCTCTATCTCGGAAAAATCACGGGGACGCTCTAGGGGCGCTCCCTTTCCTCCTAACATACGGTCCACAATCGTGTAACCTAAGTTTTCTCCAATCTCAATAATAATGCTACCGTTTAAGGGAG
>JAGAIK010000287.1 GCA_017626625.1 Roseburia sp. | reverse complement strand
TTTTCACGGATTAATAGATAGTGGCGAAGACGCACTTGATGCCACACTTGACTGGGGTTCAGAGACCCTTTCCGATACAATAGACTGGTTCAATGAAGCATTTGCCTTTTAGTATAAAAACAACATAAAGGAGGAAGCATGAGAAAAGTAGATATTCTTGGTTATTTGTTCTCAATCGCATTTGGCTTTTTATTCTTTAGTATAGGTTTATCCAGATGGAAAGACAGGCTTTCGTGCAAGGATAAAATCAATGCAACATTTATTAAAATTTCATCAGACCACAGTTTTGGCACTACAAAAATCTGGGCTGAATTTGAATACCGTTATAACGGCAAAAACTATACGGGACATACCTTGGATAATCTTTCCAGAAGAGAATTAAAAAAATTTGTATCGGGGAAAACCTATCCTATCTATATAAACCCTAACAGCCCAAAAAACTGCCGCTGTACCAAACGAACCCTTGTATTGGAGGACTTAATTCTTGTTATCTTCGGCGGCTTTATGTTTTTCGGTATAATCTTTCTGTTTCTTAGCAATTTATTCTCTTACTTTAGCTAAAGCCCGCCACTTTTCTGCGCCCATATAGCTATAGAAAAACTTTTTTACATATAGTTAGCCACAACACACTAAAATAGACAGGAGCAATACATCACATGGCAATTATCAGAGGAAAATTAGAATTTCAAAATGTTATTACAATGCACACCAGAAGCATCTACGGCAAATGGCAGGAACAGGCAATGCAGCTCCGTTCCTTTATTATCAAAAACAACCTTTTCATCACCGGTCCTGTAATGGTTCGCTGGGGAAAAATCGATGAAGCGACGAAAGAAGCCGACTTGACCGTCTATCTTCCCACATTCCAGAAATTGCAGTTTCCGAAAAATGACACCTTCTCCTATCAGGAAACCTTTTTGATAGAGGACGGCTTAAAAATACGCCAAACCAGCGCCAATGACGATATCGCCGCCACGGAAGCGCTGCTTGCTGTCATGGCAGAAAAAGCAGCTTTAAAATTACAAAAACCCTATTATTACATCTATCTCCCGGTTTTTGGCGAATACATACTTGACATCTACGCCCCGGTAGAAGAAGGAGTGAACCCATGATTTTTCTTAAGGACAATATACGTTATGAGCGGGTCATTTCCAAAAACGATACCTTTTACTATAAAGAAATAGAACAGCATTTAGCTCTCTTTTTAGACGAAATAAAAGCGCTTCATGCCCACCCAAACGGTCCGCTCTTCTACACGGTAAACAATGTGCCTTTTGACGAGCAAATGAAAGTAACTTTCTTTCTCCTGGTAAAAGAAGAGGTCCGTCCCGCCGGGGAACTGAAATTCCACAGCTATTATTCGGTGGAACAAATGATGTCCATGCGGATTTTAAGTGATTTCGAAGCAAACACCCAGGCAGCCTATTCCGCCATATTTCAGTTTATGCAGGCTTCTAATATACAGCAGCTTACACCGCCCTACCACATCATCCACCAGGAAGGCGGGCAGCAATTTGTGACAATAAAACTCGGTTATCTAAGGAGTGAATAACATTATGGGAATTACAGAACAGAACATCAAAGATTATATGGAAAAAGCAGGTCAGCAGACAGGGAAACATACCCCTGTCTGGGCAGTACGGATGCCCTCCATCATCAATATGGCATTGTTTGGTCCCGTCTCTGTACTTTTTGACATGCGCTATCACATTTTAAACGTTACCGATGACGGCATCATGCTCATCGGCGTAGACGCCGCCGGGAGACTGACTCCAATGCACATGTGGTTTTCCAAGGAAAATATCCAGGGCATACAGATAAAAAAAGGCATGATTTCCTATGATATTGAACTAAAAACAGCCGGAGGAACTTTAAAATACCGTATCAACAAAATCATGATAGGCTCCGGTTTTCAAAAAAACAACGCAGACACCGCCCTCCGGCTGTTAGAACAATTTCAGTAATATATTTTCTCCGGCAGCTTCCTGTCACAACTCACTGATTGTTTCCGTCACCGCCATATGCCTTATCCGTCTCGAAGGAAGATAGACAGCAACCGCAGACGCCGCCAGGGCAATCAGCACAATCACTGCCATCTCTGCCAACGGCACGCTCCACTCTATCCCAAAATGCGAGGTTATCAGCACCTCCACTAAGAGCTTGTTCATGGCAATCCCCAGCACACAGCCCACAACACAGCCGCAGACCGTATAAGTAAATACTTCGGCGGCAATCATTTTCGTAAGCTGCCTTCCGTCCATGCCCACTGCCCGCATGGCTCCGTATTGCCGGATTCGGGCGGACACGCTCATGGAAATGCTGTTTATAATATTTAACACCGAAATCATGGCAATGATTGCCAGAAAACAATAAACCGCCACCTGAAACAGCCAGTAAGTTGCGTTGCTGGCGCGGTTGCTCTCCCGCTGGTCTGTAAATAAATCCTCCCCTGCCAGAGAACGGAGGGCATGGATTTCCATTGTATTGGCGGTATCCGTAAGCTGCACATTTACCATACAGTAGCCCCTGTCCCCAGTCAGCCGCACGAATGTCTCCTCCGAGCAAATCACAACCACATCATTTCCAAAAAGCCCGTCGGATAACGCTCCCGCCACTTCAAATTCCTCTCCGCCAAGCAAAAGCTTATCCCCTGCTTTTATCGGATTATCCTTATTATAAATAGTCAGCACCTTACCGTTATCCCCGGCTACTCCGGTCAAAGAGCCTGCCACAATATCCTCTTTTGCACATTCCAGCATGTATTCGTCGTAGGAAGCCAGCACCAGCTCATCAATATCTCTCTCACAGGAAACCGGAAAATCTGTATCGCACATATTTCCAAACACCTGCGCCACGCCCGGCATATTTGCGATTTCCTCCACCAGCCCCCTGTCCAGGTGATTCGTTGCATCGCCGCTCATGATGGAAACATCGGGCTGCCAGATACGCAAAGAAGGCAGAAGGGCATGAACAAAATCAATTCCCGCGGAAAAACTTAAAAACAAAAGAATACTCACAGCAAAGGAGCCGGTCATAAGAAAAAGATTTTTCTTTGCCGACACGGCATGGTGAAGCCCTAACGCTGTCTCAATTCTGAGAATCCCCGTATGCGCCGCATGTCCCACCTTCCTGGTATTCTGCATTTCCCGCTGCCGCCGTTACCGGAGACACTTTAGCGGCACGCTTAGCAGGGGACTGCGCTGCAATCAGCACCGTCACAAGTCCTATCACCACACCGCTCAAAATCCCCACCGGACTGATGCCAAACACAGTCATCTCACGGTAGTCATCGCCAACCCCATACCGCAGCGCTGCACAGATGCCCCAGGTAGCGATGATACTCAGGACAATACCTATGGGGATCGCAGTCTTACACCAGTTTACAGCCTCCAGCCGCACAAAACGGATGACCTGCTGCCTGCTCAT
>JAGAIK010000286.1 GCA_017626625.1 Roseburia sp. | reverse complement strand
GTGAGGGCATGGGGTTCATCAGACCGTCAAAGGTTGTGATGATGGTACAGGGCTCCTTTTCCGCCATCATTTTCAGTGCATTGATACGCTCCGCCGTCAGCACGTTTCCCCGGATATCCGACTGGTAAAACAGGATATCCTTTGCCGGATAATAAGCGGTTCTTTTGTCAAAAAAACGGTATTCCTCTAGCAGTTCCTTCGCTTTTTGCTCATGAAAAGTAACAATGATGCGATTCTTCGCACCATTGTCCACGCTGTAAATCATATGCGGTTTTGCTGCGTCAATGCAGCCGGATATCTGCAAGACTCCTTTTTTTCCGTTCTGCATTTTCTTAAGGCTCTGCTCTAAATCCTCAAATTCCTTTAACCCCTGCAGCGGTTCTGTGAATGTTTTCATGTCATTCCTTCTTTTTTGCGTTAAATTCGTTCATTGCCGCATCCGTCTCCCCGGCTAACATCTGCTCTGCCGCAGTGACGGCATGACCGATTGCCTCTTCCACCTCCGTGCGGTCGGCAGCGTCAAAATGCCCTAACACATAATCGGCTAAATCCCAGCCCTTGGGCTTTTCCCCCACGCCCACTTTAATGCGCAGGAAATTCTGGGTTCCCGTCATGGCAATGATGTTTTTGATTCCATTGTGTCCTCCGGCGCTGCCCTTTTTTCGGATACGCAGATTTCCCGGCGCAAGGCTGATGTCATCATAAATGACAATCATCTCCTCCTCCGGGTCTAATTTGTAATAGTTTAACAGCTCTGCCACGCTCTCGCCGCTTAAGTTCATAAAGGTCTGGGGCTTTGCCAGCACAACTTTAACTCCGTTTATGACGCCCTTTCCGCAGAGCGCCTTATGCTTTTTCTCACTGATACTGATATTATATTTGTCTGCAATGGCATCCATGACATCAAATCCCACATTGTGTCTGGTGTGCTCATACTGTCTGCCCGGATTTCCAAGTCCGACGATTAAAAACATGACGTTCTCCTGCTCTGGCGCACTCTTCTCTTTTCCACAGAAGAGTACGCCCCTTATTTTCTGAAATAATCTGCTGCCTAGCGTTTCTTTACCGCCTGTCTTTTGCGGATGACGATAGCTGCAGATTTTAACTGCTCCTGGTCATTGACTCCGGTGATGTCCTCCGGGTCATCTAAGGTAAATGCGTCCACCTTCAAACCTTTTTCCTTGATAATTGTGAGCGTATCCGGCAGATAATATTCGCCCTGGGCGTTGTTTGGCTGTAATTTTCCCAGCGCCTCTTTTAATTCTCTGGTATCGAAAATATACATGCCGGAATTGATTTCATGGGATTTTAACTCCTGCTCGTTGGCATCCTTGTGCTCCACACTCTTTAAGAAATTGCCGTCGGCGTCCCGGATAATCCGTCCATAGCCTGTGGGGTCATCAATGATGGACGATAAAACCGTGACAGTATTGCCCTGCCTGATGTGATATTCCCGCAAACGGCTCAGAGTCTCGGCGGTGATAAGCGGGGTGTCGCCGAATAAAATCATGGTCTGCCCCTCGTCACCTAAGAAATCTTTGGCGCAGAGTACGGCATGGCCTGTGCCTAACTGCTGCTCCTGCAGGGCGTACATCACGTCTTTATGGGAAATGGTTTCAAAGACAACTTCATATTTGTAGCCCAACACCAGGCAGATGTCATCTGCGCCTGCTCCCATTGCGGCGTCGATGACGTAATCTACCAAGCATTTTCCCTCAATCGTATGTACAACCTTCGGCAGCTCGGATTTCATTCTGGTTCCTTTTCCGGCTGCTAATATCACTGCTTTTAACTGTTCCATTTTTCAACCTTTCCTCATTCCGCCGCTTTCGCAGCTTTTTATTTCACAACAGGCAGCTTTTCCAAAGCCGCTGCAATCTCTGCGTCTGTAGGTACGTAGTCGTCCATCTCGCCGTCATTATATTTGGCATAGGCAAACATATCAAAATATCCCGTGCCGGTAAGACCGAATACGATGTTTTTCTCTTCCCCAGTTTCCTTGCACTTAAGCGCCTCGTCTATGGCAACCTTGATGGCATGGCTGCTCTCCGGCGCCGGCAGAATGCCCTCTACCCTTGCAAAGTTCTGGGCTGCCTCAAATACCTCTGTCTGTTTGACGCTTCTTGCAGTCAACAGTCCCTGGTCATACAGTTCAGATACCACCGAACTCATACCGTGATAGCGGAGTCCTCCCGCATGGCTTGGAGACGGGATATATCCGCTTCCGAGCGTATACATTTTTGCCAGCGGACATACCTTTCCGGTATCGCAGAAATCATAGGCATATGTACCGCGGGTAAGGCTCGGACAGGACGCAGGCTCTACGGCGATAATGTCATAATCCGCCTCTCCCCGCAGCATTTCCCCAATAAACGGAGAAATCAGTCCGCCGAGGTTTGAACCGCCCCCGGCACAGCCGATAATCATATCCGCTTTTACTCCGTATTTATCCAGCGCCGCTTTCGTCTCAAGACCGATGACAGACTGATGGAGCAATACCTGGGTCAGTACCGAACCTAACACATAGCGGTATCCCTCCTGTGCCCCGGCAGCTTCCACTGCTTC
>JAGAIK010000285.1 GCA_017626625.1 Roseburia sp. | reverse complement strand
CTTTGTGCCATCTGCCAATATCAGTTATCGAGAGAACCCTTTTTAACAGGCGCAAATTCATATAGAATACCCTTCCGCACTCATATACGGAAGTTCTAACTTTCCTACGAAACTAAATTTTCACTACTTTTGAATGATTTCGCATTTATCCCACAGCCCCTGGATGTACTTTCTTGCTGCTACTGCATTCTCCGGGACGGTGTTTTCTAACGTGGCATGAACATAAGGTTTGCGCTCTTTCATAAAATGGATTATCTGGCTGTATTCCATTTCTCCGGTTCCGGCGGCTACGGAGATTAGCTGGTTGTCCTGGACTATGAAATCTTTGATGTGAACCATGGCGATGTCTTCTCCTAAAAGGTCGATTGCTTCGGCGAAGATTTCTTCGCGGTTCTTATAATTTGAAATATCCAGAAGATTTACCGGGTCGAAGATAATCTGCAGGTTGGGGGAGGCGATTTCGTCTAATACTCTTCGGGCACGCTTGGGGTTGCAGACGATGTGCTTGTAAACGGGCTCTATGGCAAAGATGACGCCCATTTTTTCTGCATACTCCACTACAGGACGTACATTTTTGATAAAAATCTCCAGCGCCTCCTCAGAGTGGTTACGCTCTTCAAATTTGTAGGCTTCATTGACGGCTCCTGTTTCGGTGCCTACTACGCCTGTGCCGAGAAGGGAGGCAAAGCGGATATTGGTGAGGTAACGCTTTTTTATTTTGGCAAGGCTTTCCTCGTTGGGGTTTGCCAGGTTTAAGTAGCAGCCTAAAACTGCGATGTCCAGTTCGTTTTTTGCGAATAGGTTTTTCAGGTAAAGCGCCAGTCCGGGGGTTAATGCGCTGTCGTCCACCGGGTACTCGGAAATCACTTTGCCTAATGCTAAGTGTCCGCAGGCGAAGCCCTGTTCGTGGGCGATGGCAAGCCGCTCTTCTAAGGGGGCTTTTTTTATATCATGTAAACGGATTCCTAACTGCATTGATTCCTTCCTTTCTATGCTATCGTATGATTTCGTCTACGCCGAGCAGGGTCATTTCTTCGCCTTCCTGTCCGTTGATGGAGACGTTTTCCAGTACCAGTTTTTTTACGTTGTTGGCGAAAATTCCCTTCCTGCTGCAGGGCTCTACTCCCGCTGACATTGCCGGGACGTCGCATTTGGGGTTCCCGGCATAGGTGACGGAGACATTTTTCATGATAATTTCCTCGATTTTCTGCTCTGGAAGACCGTCAAAGTGGGCGGCGGCAACGTGACAGTTTTTCGCGTCGATATCCTCAAAATCAAGACGTTTGATTTCCGGCGTCCGGTCGTCTACGGGCATTGCTTCACGGCTCTGGACGTATTCGGTTTTGCCGTCGGGATCGCAGAAATAAAAGCTGTTTACCACGAAGGGTGTCATTACATGGTCCATATTGATTTTTTTGAAAGCGATATTGTCTAACACTGCGTCTTTTCCACGACCGCGCCTTGTCTTGATGCGCAGTCCCCGGTCGGTATGGCGGAATAAGCATTCTTCTACAATCAGGTTCTTCACGCCGCCTGCCATCTCGCTTCCTACGGTAACGGCGCCATGTCCGTTTTCCATCAGGCACTGTCTGATATGGAGATTTTCCGATGGGGTTTTATGCTTTCTTCCCATGTAAATTTTTCCGGATTTGACAGCGATACAGTCGTCTCCAAGGGAGAAGCGGATTCCGGCAATTTCTACATTTTTACAGGATTCCGGATCTAAGCCGTCGGTGTTGGGGGAGTCGCTGGGGTTCTCCACCGTCAGGTTGTAGAATTTTAAATCATCGGAAAAATAAGGGTGCAGCGTCCAGGAAGGGCTGTTGCAGAATTTTACGCCCTGCAGCGTCACATTTTTACAATGGCTGATGAAAAACAGCCTCGGACGGAAGGCGCCCACCATCACCTTGGGATTGTGCCACCAGTTTTCTTTGGATGCGTTGCCGTTGATGGTTCCTTTTCCGTAAATCCGTACATTTTCCACGGAAATTCCGGTGATAATTCCGGCAAACATGGGCAGCGGGTTTCCCTCCCAGGTTCCCAGATTATACTCGTCTGTCTCGTCGTAGCTCTCAATCAGCGCCGGGAACTTCGGATAGGCATTGCGGTCAGTCTCCGCCTTTAACTCCGCTCCCTCCGCCAGTTCCAGATTCAGTCCGCTCTTTAAAAAGAGGCTGGTGATACGGTAAGTTCCTTTTGGCACCAAAACACG
>JAGAIK010000284.1 GCA_017626625.1 Roseburia sp. | reverse complement strand
CCCAATGCCTTCTCCACATTACGGATTTTCCGCACCATCTCTGCAAACTCTGCCGGCTCCATGGAAAATGCAGAATCCACACCGCCATCTTTACGATTCAGCGTCAAATGTTTTTCCACAACCTTTGCCCCTAAAGCAACACTGGCAATCGCTGTTTCATCCCCCAGGGAATGGTCTGACAATCCTGCCAGACATTCAAATGTCTGGCTCATGTTCGGTATCACTTTTAGATTCATCTGCTCAAACGGCGCCGGATAAGCAGACACGCATTTCAGCAGAATCACCTGATTATTTCCAGCTTCCCTGCAAGTCCGCACTGCCAGTTCGATATCTTCCAAATAGGCTATTCCCGTAGAAATAATCACAGGCTTTCCCGTTTTGGCAATTTTTCTGATAAAGGGAATATCATTAATTTCAAAAGATGCCACTTTATATGCCGGCACATTTAAATCCTCTAAAAAATCAATGGAGGTCAAATCAAACGGTGAGGAAAAGAAATCCAGTTTCAGGCTTTTTGCATACTCCATCAACTCTTTCTGCCATTCCCATGGTGTATAGGCTTTCTGATACAATTCGTACAAGGTCATGCCTTCCCACAATTTGCTTTGTGTTTGAAAGCACTCGTCTTTACAGTCTATGGTGATAGTATCCGGTGTGTAAGTTTGTATTTTGATGGCATCTGCCCCCGCCTCTGCAGCAGCTTTAATAATTTCTTTTGCTCTATGAAAGTCCATATTATGATTCCCTGACATTTCAGCAACAATATAGGTAGGACTGTTTTCTGAAATAATATGATTCTCTATCACGACTCTTTTATCCATAACAACTCTTCTCCATTAAATTTGATTCTCGTCAAATCAAATAGAGAGGAAAGCAAAAAAATGCCTTCCTCACCACTTTTTCTTAGCAGTTAATGTTCTTCTACATCCTTTAATCTTTCTTTTAATTCTTCCACAGAAAGCCACTGTGAATTAGTTCCCGAACTATATTCAAATCCTGCTTCTACTCTTTTCCCGCCTTCCTGTATCTTGTTGCTATTCCACCAGTCAAAATGCGGATATACAATAAAATGTTTGTCATATTCATAAGTCAAAACAGAATCTTCTTTTGTAACCATCACTTCGTGCAGTTTCTCACCTTCACGAATACCCACTTCCGGCATTTCACAGCCCGGCAGGATTGCCTGTGCTAAATCTGTTATTTTGAAAGACGGAATTTTAGAGATAAAGGTCTCTCCACCTTTCGCTTCCGACAATGCCTTTATCACAAGCTGCACGCCTTCGTCTAAGCTAATCCAGAACCTCGTCATCCGATAGTCAGTAATCGGAAGTTTATTCTCCCCGTTTGCAATGAGGTTTCGGAAAAACGGAATCACCGAGCCACGGCTTCCTGCCACATTTCCATAGCGGACAATGGAAAAACAGACATCCTTTGCACCAGAGTAAGCATTAGCTGCTATGAAAAGCTTGTCCGAAACAAGCTTTGTTCCACCATACAGGTTAATCGGATTGACCGCTTTATCGGTAGATAATGCCACGACTCTTTTTACACCGCAGTCTAAGGCTGCATCTACAATATTCATGGCACCGTTAATGTTGGTCTTTACTGCTTCCATGGGATTGTACTCACATGCCGGCACCTGCTTTAATGCTGCTGCATGAACTACATAATCCACTCCTTCAAAGGCACGATAAAGGCGTTCTCTGTCTCTGACATCTCCGATAAAAAAACGAAGCTTATCTTTGTATTGTTTAAATTTATTGGACATATTAAACTGTTTAAATTCGTCGCGGGAATAAATGATAATTTTTTTCGGCTCATAATGTGTCAGCACATACTCTGTGAACGCATTACCAAAAGAACCGGTTCCTCCGGTTATTAGAATGGTTTTTCCATTTAACATCTGTCTGCCTCCTGCATCTACTATTGCTTCATGCAATAAAATCTTTATGTATTTATATCGAACAATTCTGACATTTTCTTAAGGGGGATTTATCAAACCTCCGGGTTACAGCAGCCCATGCATTTTTCCAACCCGCTCCTTAAAGGTGAAATCCCTCTTCACCCGTTCAAATCCTGCCAGAGCAATTCGTTTGCGTTCCTCTTCATGCTCTAAATAATACTGCGCTTTCAGGAACATATCCTCCAAATTCTCATAGACCACGCATTCCTCCCCCAACGCAAAATACTCCCCTAATTCCTGCTGGTAATTGGAAAGCACAAATCCGCCGCAGCCCATCACGTCCGTCACCCTTAAGGGAATGCCTGTCCGAATGGTCTTTAAGGAAATATTCAGGTTAATCTTACTTTGGGAAAAAATAAGGGGCATCTGGCTGTAGTAATCGGCGTACCCGCAAAATCTCACATCTTTAAGCCTCTTATCTTCTTCCGTGGAATACAAATCCACCGCATAATGACCCGACAACAGGGCTAACGCCATATAGCGTTCCCTTCCGGTGGTTTCACAGGCTAACATAAATTCCAATTCTCTTCTTCCCATCTGAAAGCCATCCTTTGCCGCTTTGGCATAGTCTCTGTTCATGCTGTCCAATAAATCCTCCGTCACCAGCTCCGGTATCAGGTAGCCGCCATACACTTTCATCTGTGCATTGACAATCCCCTCTAAATATCCTCTGGTGTAGTCCTCTAACGGAGCCGTAAAGTAGCCGTATTCTGTTTGATAAAGCTTTCCCACCAGAGAAATATCCGTTTTACATGCCTGTTTTTCCCGTTTTGAGGCGTTTACGCGAAAAACCTCCGTGTCCACTGCCAGAGGCATATAATAAGCGTTCATGCCCTGATTCTGATACTCCTGCGCCTGCCCTCTGTCAAAAAAGAATACCCGGCTGTAGGAGTTCGAAAGACTGCTCATATCACGGATATGAATCGGGGAATCATACACCCATGCAGTGTACAAAATCCCCAATTCCTCACAAACCTCCGAAATCAAAGGTGAAAAATTCACCGACAGCACATCCGTATATTCTTTTCCCTTTAACTTATCCCGAAGCAGCTCTGAAAATTTATCATCCTTCTCCCAGTCCTCAAACTGATAGAAAAACGTATCATAGGGCAGATTTAGTTCCTTAAGCGCCCGCTCTATTCCACGGTTCATAAAAGAATGCCACTGGAAAAACAGTATTTTTCTCATGCCTCTTCCTTTTCCCTTCTGTCATATTCCTCCATAATCCTCTTGAACTCGCTGGCAGTATCTAAATAAACTTCTGCAACCTTCCCTGCCGCCTGTGCCTTTTCCTCATAAAATGCTCTATCCTGCGCATAACGTTTAATAATCTCTGCCATCTCTTCATAATTTTTGCAGCAGAACTCTTCCCCGATAATTCCGGCAACATCTCCAAAATCCACCGACACTGCGGGTTTCCCCTTACTCATAGCCTCTACCACCGAAGTTCCGCCGCCTTTTCTGGTGGGGTTTACATACAAATCGCAGATTTCCAGTTTTGAAAGAATGTCCTGACAAAACCCCAGATAATACGCATAGGGCTTTATTTCAGGATATTTCGCCGTCATCTCCTCAAAGTGCTGAAATTTACCAATAAACACAATACCAATCTCTTTCGAAACCACTGATTCTAACATATGAAAAAATTCTTCCGTCACCTCTTCATCCAGTCTGCCGCCCACCACTGCCAGAAGAAACTGATTTTCAGGCAGTCCTTCCTTTTCCCTGGTGGTAGTCTCTGTCTGTTCCCTTAGTGAGAAGGTGAAAATGCCCTCAATCATATGCCGTTCTGTTTTTCCAACATTCTTTAATACATGAAGCCACTTTTCCTCCAGCTTTCCATGTACCGTCTGATAGGTGGTAAGAGTGGTGGCAAGCCCTGATTGTGTGGTTCCTACCGTAATGACGGGAACAAGCTCATCCGCCAGTCCGGCAAACAGGCTGCTGCCTCCGATATTAATCACATACATGGGTTTTATCTGCTCAATGACATGGAGCAGAAGTTCTTCCACCTCTGCCTCCGGCATCACATTTTCCACCTGAAAATAGGGAATCTCCACGCCCTGCCAGGTCTGGTACTCCTTCTGGCACAACGTCTCATCATAATTTCCCCTTTTCCCTCCTAAAATAGGCAAACGGCCATTCATCGGCATAAATTCTGCTGTATTAATCAGCAATACCTCTTTTCCCATGACCTTTTTCATGATGGCACATCTGTCCAATGCAGTTTTCGTCGGTCCATGCTGTGTCCCTAAAAACTGCTCTGTAATAACCACCACCATGTTAGGATTACATTCCTGCCTCGGAATTCTATGTAGCGGCATTTTTATCTCCTGTTTTATTTCTGCTCCCGCCTGTTTTAACAACTCCCATTTCGCCGTCAATACTCCCTCCGTCTCAAATTCCGGGTGCAGAAATACAAATTGTGTTATCTGATAAAAAAGAAAATACTTATTTTTATAATTGAGCCGTTTCTCTTCTATCACATACCGGGCAAATTCCTCCATATATTTCGGATTATAATCTAAATTAACCAGCATCGAATACAGAAATACAGCCATCTCCACATCATCCTTGTTTATATTACCATATATTTCTCTGCATAGCTCTGCTTTCTGTTCCTCATTTTTATTCTGCTGCACTTCCTGGCACAATTTCTCCGCACAGGTCACAAATTCCTGTGTAGGCATCGGTTTTTCCATGTCAAACTGCCTGCGAAACACTTCCATATCCATACTGAAATCACCCTTCTTATGTTTTTCCTAAATTTTATCATGCAGGGCTCTTTCTTGTAAATCAGAAATGTTACTTATTTAAGTTGCACATTTTTTTAAAATAATTTATACTGAAATTACTTATTATTTACCACAGGAGGGAACTTTTATGAAATACGGATTAATCTACTATCATGACACACATAATTTGGGCGATGACATTTTAAGTTATGCCGGAAAGCAGTTTCTTCCGCAGGTAGATTATTATATTGACCGTGAGCACTTAGATGTGTTCATCCCAGACAACCGGGAACATGTGGCAGTCATTGCGAATGGCTGGTATCTCCACTATAACTATACTTTCCAGCCATCTCCGTATTTATATCCTCTCTTTATCGGAACACATCTGAGCAAAGACGAGATTCTTTTTAACGATTACTCCTATATCGATGCCTCTCTGGTGAAATACCTGCAAAACCATGGTCCTATCGGCTGCCGTGATTTGCATACTGCCAAAATACTTGAAGAAAAACAGGTTCCCAGCTATTTTTCCGGTTGTATGACCTTAACGTTACAGAAGTTTCCTGATGTTACGCCAAATCACAAGGTTATTTTAGTTGATGTTCCCGATGAGATTACAGAATATGTGCAGAACTTATTACCGGAAAGAGAGATTCTCTGCAAAACACACCGGCTGCAGGAAGAAGAGGCAAAACTAGAATGGGAACCCCGAGAAAAAAGGCTGACCGAATACTTAAAACTCTACCAGGGTGCTGACCTTGTGGTTACAACCAGACTCCACTGTGCACTGCCTTGTCTTGCACTGGGCACACCTGTACTCTTTATTGCTAACTTTAATGAAGATTATCATATCCGTATTGAAAGCTTTTCAGAGT
>JAGAIK010000283.1 GCA_017626625.1 Roseburia sp. | reverse complement strand
GTTTTGTTTTCAAAATATCTCAATTCTATCAGTTTCCGCTCCTGCTCGTTTAACAGCCCTAAGAGCTGGTCAATTACCATCTGGTTTAGTACCGCCTCTTTTTCCGGCTCCTCTCTGGTAAAATCCTCTCTTCCGCTGCCGGATATCTGGTCAATCATCAAAAGCTCGTCCCCGTCCTTCTCATAGACCGGCTGATAGATGGACTCCACCTCCCGGCTGGCTTCCGTCGCCATGACGATTTCCTCTAACGAAAGCTCCGTGACTGCCGACACCTCCGCTAAGGAAGGCTCCCTGCCTAATTCCCGGCACAGCATTTCCCGCGCCTTATAGATTTTATAGGCGTTTTCCTTTAAGGTCCTGCTGACCCGTACCATCCCGTCGTCCCTAAGGAAACGGCGGATTTCCCCGGTTATCACGGGAACCGCATAGGTGGAAAATGCCAGCTTTAGGGAAAGGTCAAATTTGTCAATCGCCTTTATCAACCCGATGCACCCTATCTGGAACAGTTCCTCCCTGTCATGTCCCCGGTTGTCAAACCGCCTTGCAATGGCACGCACCAGCCCTAAATTTTCAGCCACCAGCGCATCCCTGGCGCTCTTATCCCCCTCGTGTGCCAGTTGTATCAGTTCTGCAAAACGCTCCATGCTCCCACCCCTATGCACCGATTTTTTTGCGCATAATGACTTTCGTTCCCTCTCCCGGAGCGGAAATCACCTGCACTTCGTCCATAAAGGCTTCCATAAAAGCAAATCCCATGCCGGAGCGCTCTAATTCCGGTCTGGTGGTATAAAAAGGCTCCATGGCGGTTTTCACGTCCGCAATGCCCTTTCCCTTATCCTCCACCACAATTTCCACATTCCTGCCCTCTATCTTACAGATAACCGCCACCTTCTGTTCCGGGTCGTCATAACCGTGAATGATGGCGTTGGTCACCGCCTCGGAGACGGCGGTCTTGATATCGGAAATCTCATCTAACGTGGGATTTTCCTCCGCAATAAACGCCGCCACCGCCATTCTCGCAAAGCCCTCGTTTACGGAACGGGCATCAAATTCCAGTTTCATCTGATTTCTATTCTGCATGTTAGTTCTCCTCTACCTTTATGATTTTTTGCAGTCCTGAGACTAAAAATATTTTCTGAATGCGGTCATTTAGATTCTTTGCGGAAACCTCCCCGCCCTGATAGCCTAAGTTTTTGCACCTGCCGATAATCACCCCGATGCCGGAGCTGTCCATAAACTCCGTTTTGGAAAAATCAAACACCAGATGCCTCACATGATACGCCTCTATCAGCATGTCCGTCTCCACCCTGAGCTGATTCGCCTGGTGGTGGTCAATCTCCCGGGGCATAACCACCGTCAGGCTGCCCTTCTCTCTCTCATAATAATTTTCCATATGTACTCCTTTCCAAATTCTTATTTGCAGCCTATAAAATCGTCATTTCGTGACACTCCTAACGCTGCAGGTAACTAAAATTACCCCACTATAAAATCGTCACTTCGTGACACTCCTAATGCTGCAGGTAACCAAAGTTACCTCAATTTCTTATAAGGTAAAAACAAAAGACGCCCATTTTCCAACAGACGTCTTTTGTAATATATATGAAATATTCCTGGGAAGAACGCCGCTTTTGCGTTCTTCTAAGAAATGGCTGGTTTCCCTTAGGCGGCGTGTCTTTTACGGCGCCTTAGTGAAACCCCATTTCATTTATTCTTCGATATTCAGATAGTTCTGCGCATTTGCCGCCCGCTCCGTGCCCGGATACAGCTCCACAATTTTCTGGTAATAGGTCTTTGCCGTCTCCAAATCGTTGTTCTTCCGGAGCGCCTGGGCAAGGTAGTAAATGGCGTAACCGTCCTCAAAGGTCTCGTCTAATTCCACCACCTTCTCTAGCTTCGGAATGGCTTCCTCAAAATTCTGTGCATTGTAGGCACTGTAGCCCTCCTGATAGAGCGCCGTGATGTACTCTGCATTGACCTGTGCATTGATGGTGTTATAAATAC
This sequence comes from Roseburia sp., assembly GCA_017626625.1. Taxonomy (GTDB): domain Bacteria; phylum Bacillota; class Clostridia; order Lachnospirales; family Lachnospiraceae; genus Roseburia. The sequence continues at coordinate 1,239 of JAGAIK010000283.1, read as the reverse complement.
CCTTTGCCTCGTCGCTTAAATACTCTTCATTGACATTTCCCAGCGCCGTCCCTGCCGTCTCGATATCCGCTTCGCTGTAAGCCGCATACGCCTGGAGCAACTGGTCATAGCTGCTGATTTGGTTTTTGGCACTCTCCTCATCTCCCTTCGCATCGGAAACCTGTTTCGTCAGGTCATCCACCTGCGCCTCTAGGGAGCTGATATTCTGATTCTTTGAGGAAATGGTATCGTTGGCGGCTAAAACCTCCGCCTTCGCCTCATTCTGCACCTGCCGCCTTACCCCCGGCACTAAGAGAAACCAGGTAATCGCCACGCCGATGGCAATTCCAATCACCATGTTGATAATGGTTCCCATGGCAGAATTATCCTTCAGGTATTTGGGCTGGATAATCGTCTCGTTCCCGCTCCGGTAGGAAATCAATTCCTCATTCTTGTTCTTTTTGGGATTGCTTTCCCGCATTTTGCTGTTGACTTCTTTCAGGTAACGCAGGGTAATGGTATTATTGGAATCGATTTTCCCCGCATTGCGCAGGGCTTTTTTCGCCAGCTCATATTTGCCCTCCTGGATATAGAGCAGCGCTAACAACTGGTGTCCCCGGACTAATTTCGGGTTTAACGACACCACCTTTTTCAGTTGGATAATGGCTAAATCCCGGCTGTCCTGCTTGCAGTACAGCAATGCCTGGTTATATTTTTTGATGGTCTGGTTAATACTCTCCAAGCTGGCACGGTTGTTCTGCACCTCGTCTAAATAGTAGCCTGCACGGTTGTCTGCGGGCTGGTAATTTTTGCTGATGACCCATTCGGTCAGCGCCTCCACCACTTCCCCCATCTCAAAGTAAATCAGTCCCAACAGGTTCCTGGCATCTGTATTTAATTTATTAAATTTCAGGCTGGTCCGCAGAGCCTCCGCCGCACCGGACAAATCCCTGACCTCCGCCTTCGCCAAAGCGTCATTGTAACAGGCATTCGACGCCCTCATAATCCTCTTATATATCTTTACATTTATCCCGCAATTCGGACAAATATTCTCCTTGCCTAATTTTGCACCGCAGTTGTAGCACTCCATGTTTTCCCTCTTTTTCTATTTTGTTTAGTCGTTTCTCTTTGCTTCACGCATGATTTCTTTCAGGACATCGGTCATGTCTGTCAATTCATGGTTGTAGATTGCCTGCTCTGCTTCTTCTACCTCTAAACTCGGTTTAAAATTCTTTAATTCTTCTTCAAAATTTATCATAT
>JAGAIK010000282.1 GCA_017626625.1 Roseburia sp. | reverse complement strand
CCTGAAAATGGTGCCTGGTATTTGCCTCATTTCCCGCCGCCGTCACCACGGAACGCTTTCTTCTGGTACAAATGAAATTCAAATAAGAGGACAGAGGACCGTCTTTTCCATGGCTCCCCACGCTGCTTCCTAAACCGAGACAGATGACAAGGGGCACGTTCATGGCATTGGCAAGACCATCTAAATAGGCAACCCCCATCATAATGTCATTTTCCTGAAACGCTTCCACCCCATCTGGCACAAAGAAGAAATCTCTCACATACTGTTTTGCCCCCTTTAGCTTCACCACTGCAATATATGCCTCCGGGGCTGCGCCGATAAAATTATTTGCCACATCCTCCCCGCCGCAGGCAACCCCTGCAAGAAAGGTTCCGTGCCCGTTTTCATCCCTCTGGGGGACGATCTCATAGGGGTTCTCACTCTCTAATGCCCTGTCGATATCCTCATTGGTATATTCCGCACCGTAAATAATCCCCATGGGCGGCGTCCCCTCCCGCTCCGACTGGTCCCACATGCGGACAATTCTGGTACTTCCGTCAGAGAAGCGGAATAAGGGATTGGTATAATCAATTCCGGTATCGATAAAACCTACTAACACCCCATTCCCCTTTAAGGACAGCACCGGCTGATTCTGCAGCCTTAAAATGCCGGAAGCCTCTAACGCCGTGGTGTCTAACAAGCCATAGCATTTGGGAATCGTGGTGTACGTGTAATTCCCCACGGAAAGAGGCGGCAGCCCCTCTCTGGACGAATAAAAAATATCGTAATCCTCCGATACCCGCTGCACGCAGCCGTCGCTTACCCGCGGCTCTCCCGCCACCCCATAGGGTATGATAAAATCATAGTATTCCTCGGAATACACCTGCTCTTTGCAATCTGCCATAATGAAAAAACTCCGGTCATCTACTTATATTCAGTAGATGCCGGAGTTTCTCCTTTTATTCTCCTAAGAGAATAAAATTTATTTTTCTTCAGGGAATACGATTTTCTTCCCCTTAGAGTGAAAAAGAAGAGATGACTGATTTATTTCTTTACGGTTACCTTGAAAGTAGCCTTTGCGCCGCTCTTCATGGTTACGGTAATATTTGCAGTTCCTTTCTTCTTTCCGGTTACCTTTCCGTTTTTATCAACGGTGGCAACTTTCTTATTAGAACTCTTATAAGATTTTACTTTATCGTCCTTCGGGAAAGTGGATTTAATCTTAATCTGTAAGGTCTTGCCCACTTTTACAGTTCCGCTGGTCTTTGTCAGCTTCACTGTAGCATTCTTTACAGTTACCTTGCAGGTTGCTTTCTTTCCGTTGGAAGTTTTTGCTGTAATAGTTGCCTTTCCTGCTTTCTTAGCAGTTACCTTGCCCTTGGAGTTTACCGTTGCAATCTTCTTATTAGAGGATGACCAGGTAATCTTTTCTGTTGCAGAAATCGGGTTTCTGGTTACAGTTAAGGTTGCGCTCTTTCCTTTTAATAAGGTCAGTTTCTTGCTGCTTAAGGAAATGCTCTTGGTGGTTACCTTGCCCTTCTGTACTTTTACGGTACAGCTTGCTTTCGCACCGCTCTTGGTGGTTACGGTAACGGTTGCCTTACCTGTCTTGCTGGTGGCTGTCAGTTTTCCTTTGGAATTTACCTTGACAATCTTGGTATTGGAGGATTTCCATGACGCAACGGAATCTCCTTTTGCGCTTACTGTTGCTGTTAATGCAGCCGTGGATTTCTTCACCTGTAACGGTACGGTTTTCGCATTTAAGGTTACAGTAGAAACCGTTACCTTGCAGACTGCGCTCTTGTCGTTTGCCGCTTTTACGGTAATGTCTGCTGTTCCGGCTTTTACACCCGTAATGGTACCGTTCTGATCTACGGTTGCTACCTTCTCATCGGAAGATACCCAAGTCAGGCTCTTGTCGCTGGCATTGGAAGGATTGATAGCCGCCGTCAGGGTTAAGGTTGCCCCTTTTCCTACAATTGCCTCTGTCTTATCTAACGTAACGCTCTCTACATCTGTTGTCACGGTTACGGTACAGGTTGCGGTCTTTCCGTTTACCGTAGATGCTGTAATGATTGCGGTTCCGTTTGCGATTGCTGTTACGGTTCCGTTTGCCACAGTTGCCACATTGGTATTGTCGCTGGACCAAGTCACAGTCTTATCGGTTGCATTTTCCGGTGCTACGGTTGCTGTTAAGACTGCAGTCTGTCCTGCTTTTAAGGAAAGCGCTGTCTGAGATAAGCTGATTCCGGTTGGATTTACAATGTTTTTCTGCACGGTTACTGTGCAGGCTGCGGTTTTTCCGTTTACCGTAGATACGGTAATGATTGCGGTACCCTCCGCCTTTGCTGTTACGCTTCCGTCTGCTACGGTTGCTATGGCTGCATTGCTGGTAGACCAGGTCACCGTCTTATTCACAGCATTGTCCGGTTTTACGGTTGCTGTCAACGCTGCTGTCTCACCTTCCTTTAAGGTAAGCGACGTCTGGGACAGGGTAACGGATTCTGCAACGACTTCCGGTGTTTCGGTCGGTTCCGGGGTCTCTGTCGGTTCTGATGGATTTGACGGGTTCTCCGGCGTATCTACATCGGAACTTGCACCTGCCACTTCCGTGGAGAAGGTCAAACCTCCGTCAAGTCCACTGGCAGAAACAGCAAAACTTCCCAACGCCAATACGGCGGAAAGCAGAACTGCCATTCCCTTTTTGGATAAAACTTTAAATTTCATCACAATTTCCTCCTTTAGTGTTACAAAAAATATATGTACATCTTATAAAATACTCTTTTATGCGATTTTTGTCAATTATAAAACGATTATTTTCTATTGTTTTTTGACATCACAAGAAAAATCGCATATAATTAGATTACTATTTACCTAGGAGGCAACCATGATTTTTCAATTATTTATCTTCTGCGGCATCTATCTCTTTGTTTTCCTTATTTTATACCATTGTTCCAAACGAAATATTTCCGCTAAATCCGCTTTTTTCTTAGAGCTGTCGATTCTCTTTGTTTCAATTTACCTGCATTTATATCTCGCAGTTTTAACACCTAGCGGAGACTCTGTCTACTTTTCAGACATTATGACGCGGCTGACGGAAGAACCTTTTTTTGGTTTCTATGAGCGTACAGGCATCACCTATCCGCCATTGTTTAACTATACCTTTTTTTGTCTAGGAAAACTGCTGAAGCTTCTCCATCTTCCGTTTAACTGGAGATTCCGCTCTTTTATCTTCTGTATTAAGCTCCCCGGTATCCTCTGCGAATTTCTGATGGCGCTCATCATTTACCGGACTGCCCGAAAATATTTACCGGAAAATAAACGATACCTTTCCCTTTTCCTTATTCTGGTAAATCCCGGCTATCTGATGGTGACTTCCTATATCAGTCAGGTAGATGCCCTTTACAGTTTTTTTGTATTATTAACCCTCTTTCTGATTGCAAACCGACATTTAAAAACCGCTTATTTTACTTTTGCAGCAGGCATCCTCTTTAAATTTCAGACTCTTTTTATCGGACCTGTTCTGCTTCTGGCAATTATAGAGCAGGTGATTCTTCATGATTTTTCCCTGCGGCGTTTTTTTACCCACTTGTTTGCAGGACTCTCCGCAATTGCCTGCATGGTCCTCAGCTATATTCCTTTTCTATATGATTTTCATGTGGGTCTTTCTGCTCAGATGGGATTAACCCACAATTTCACCTCTTCGGTCGAAGGCTATGGCAGAGCTTCCACAAATGCGTATAATTTCTGGACTTTGCTGGGATATAATTTAAAATATGATTCGGAATATTTCGGTCCCCTTCCCTGCCGTGTCTGGGGAATTATTTTCATTGTTTTGCTTGTTATGCTGTGTGGCGTTTTCTTTTTCTTTGCCATCAGAACAGACCGGAGGCACCTTTGCCGCCCCTTAGCTGCCAGCCTGTACCCTATGTTTGCTGCATTCATCGTCAGCGGTATTTTCTGTTTTTCCATGCGAATGATGGCGCGTTATCTCTATCCAGCAGTGGTTCTGCTGATTTATGCCTATGCCCTAAAGCCTACAAAAAAGCGGCTTTTTTGCACCTTAAGCTTTTCTGTCGCTTTTTTCCTGAATGTCTGGTGTGATTTTATGGTTTATCCTTACGCAGAGTACCGAAAAGAACTTATACTGCCTTATCTGATTTCTTTTTATATGCTGGGATGCTTTCTGGGACTTTGTGGTACCATCATCTGCGAAATAAAGGAATTGCAGAAAAATGAGGCTCAGGAGCGATAATACTCACTCCTGTGCCTCATTTCTTCTGTTCTGCCATCCTCTTACGGCAAACCACGTATTTTATTTTTCAACTGCCGTGTCTATTAACACCGTTTTCCCCTCAAAGGCAAACCCATAGCTGTGGATATGCTCCTTCTCTATTCCTCTCGCCAGCAGTTGTTCCCTGTAACACTTTTCCTCCATCTGTGCAAGCGCCGCCTGTACCGTTTCCTCCAGACTTCCCTCTCTTCTCGGATTTCTCACTTTAAACTCTATGAGTATCCCGTCGTTTTCCTCCGGATGTCTGGGTTCAAGCATTACATCATATCTGCCGAATCCGCTCTCTCTGTTTGAGGTAATAAGATATCTATCCTGTAAGTCCACCAT
>JAGAIK010000021.1 GCA_017626625.1 Roseburia sp. | reverse complement strand
TCTTTTCCGGATGTAACCACAGAATTTTTGGGGAAATGCCCTGCAAACTTCCTGATTTTTTCCTTATCTTCTCCGGGAGGATTTCCCTGCTCTGACTTCTCCCGCTCCACCCCGGAGCTGACATCCACGATATCCGGTGCAAAAATCTCCATCCCTCTCTGCACATTCTCTCTGGAAAGTCCTCCGGCTAAGATAAACTTTATGCCCTGTTCCTGTAAAATGCTTCGCAGTTCCCGGTAGGTTCTGTACTGCTCCTGCCCGGCTGCTTCCTCCGGCTCTTTCACATTTTTCAGGGAAAAATCCTCCCAGCCAAAGGTTTTGCCGCTGCCATACTCCTTAGCGTCGGCTAACACGGCGGTAATTTTCCCCTTCCCCGGAAAATCCTCTGTTTCAAACAGTGCCTTCACCTGCCCTAACTCTTCCATACCGGAAATGTTTACCGCCCGCCAGACAGGTATCTGAACTGCCTCCGCCGCCTCGTCCGTCCATGTGCCGTGCACCTGCAGAATGTCAAAGCCTGCCAGCTCTATCTCTCTTATGAATGCCGGGTCCGGATTTACGGTGACTGCCACTTTTTTTATATTAGAATTTAATTTTTTGAATATTTCCTTCGCCCGGCTTAAGGTAATATAACGTTTGCTCTTTTCCCAGAGCACAAATCCCGCATATTCCACCTGTTCTTCCGCCAGCCACCTTGCTTCTTCTTCGGTGGTAATCCCGCATATTTTAATTTCCGGCATTTTTCCACTTCCTTTCGTTTCTGTACCGTGCTAATGCAGAACTGCGCTTCTCCCGGAATACCAGAAGTTCTTCGGCAGCGTCCCTCCGGTACAACGTCGATACCAGAGTTTCTCCTCCCCGGAAAACTTCATATTTCTTTCCAACGCCTCGCCACCATTTTGGGGTGCTCCGCCTCCATCAGCGCCCTGCCGATTAGAAAAGCATCCACCCTGCACTGTTTCAAAAACGCCACATCTTCGTCTGTGAGAATACCGCTCTCCGCCACAAAGACCTTTTCTCTGGGAATATACTGCGACAGCCGCTTCGTCGTCTCCAGGCTGATGGAAAAATCCTTTAAATTCCGGTTATTCACTCCAATTATCTGTGCGTCTATCTTTAACGCCCGCTCCACTTCCGCTTCGTCGTGGGTTTCCACCAGAACGTCTAACCCCAATTCTCCGGATAACTGGTAAAAGTCTCTCATCTGCACATCATCTAAAATCGCCGCAATCAAAAGTACGGCATCCGCCCCGATTGCCTTCGCCTCATAAAACTGGTAAGGCTCTATCATAAAATCCTTCCGCAGAATAGGCAATGGGGAAATTTTACGGATTTCCTTTAAATATTCCACATTCCCGTTAAAATGGTCTTCCTCTGTCAGACAGGAAATCGCATCCACCGATTCGTTGTATTCCTCAATTCTGTCCAATAAATTAATTTTGCTTTTAATTTCTCCGAGACTTGGGGAAGCTTTTTTAAATTCCCCGATGATGGAAATGCCATCCTTTTTCAGGGCTTCGTAAAAGCTGTGGTGCTCTCCTTCATAGCTTTCCGCCAGACTGCGCATTTCCGTTTCACTGATTTTTTTCTTATGCTCCGGCAGCCGTTTTTTCTTATCCTCTACAATCACATCTAAAATCATCGTTTCCTCCCTGGGACAGTTATCTGCCCCCAAATCACTGTCCTTCTCTGTTTTCTGCACGCCGCTCCATCTGCGTTTATTTTGTATCCTTTATTCTATATTTTAAATCTACATTTATTTTTCAAGAATGGTTCCGTTCAGGAAGTTCTCCATCATACGCTTTCCATGCTCCGTATAAATGGACTCCGGGTGAAAC
>JAGAIK010000281.1 GCA_017626625.1 Roseburia sp. | reverse complement strand
TCTAAAATTACGATATTGTCTGTGGTACTGTTTCCCACCTGCGTCGCTATGTATTTTGCAAGTCCCGCCGCCTGCTCATCGCTCATCTCCTCATTCAGCGTCAGCACTACCGCCGCATAGGTTTCCTGATTTCTGGCAATAATCGTGCCGTCATCTGCGGGCGGGTCAATGGTAACCGAAGCGCTCTCCACATTAGAAAGGCTCTCTAACTGGTCTGCAAAACGTTCTTCCAAATATAGCTTATACCGTTTGTTCTTATCCGCCTCTGTGGAACTGAAGCCTCCGTCAAAGACATCATCAATACCGAAGCCGTCTGTCGGTATCCCGTTTGTTCCAAGAAGAATGGAAGCTGTCGAGTTGTCCTTTTCATCTACGGAAAAAGTCAGACCGTCCTGTGACAATTCATAAGCCACACTGTTATCGTCAAGAAGCTGCTTTACTTCCCCTGCCTTTGCCGTATCTTCGCAGGTAATCAGAGTGACCATGGTAGGTCTGCTTACAATCACTGACAATATCACCAGTGCCAGTATAATTGTAGCCACAATACTAATCAGCAGCGCTTTCTGCTTTGTATTAAATTTCTTCCACCATTCTAAAATCCGGCTTAATATTTTTTGTACTTGTTCTGGCATTGTTCCTGACTCCATTCATTAAATCTGCATATTCATAATTTCCTTGTAGGCTTCAAGCATCTTATCGCGCACTGCCGTGGTATACTGTAATGCGGTCAATGCCTTTTTTGCCGCTATCTGCATATCATGGGGATTGTCCGCAAGACCCAGGGCAAACTCCATCTCCGCCGCCGTTGCGTCATTCTCCAAATCATTGGTCTCTGTCAGCATGTTTACCGCCGCATCCAGCACGGACTGAAAGTCCTCGTCCGTATTTACCAGCTGGTTTTCCGTTGCGACGGAATTCAGATAATCGGATGTAATTCCTGTCAAAGAGGTAATGTCCATTTTTTCCTCCACTTTCCGCCCGTTTGGGCTGTCATTCATCTATTGCAGTACTATTGTCCTATACTCAAAGCCGCCTGTACCATACTCTTAGTTGCTTCAAAGGCTGTGGTGTTCGCCTCATAGGCACGGGTTGCGTCAATCAGATTCGTCATTTCCGTCACGGTATTGACATTCGGATAATATACATAGCCGTTCTCATCTGCATCCGGATGGGAGGGGTCGTATTCCATTTTAAAATCTGTCTCCGTATCCTCGGTAACGGAAGTCACCTTGACACCGTTGCCCACTGCACGGGCACGGGCGGATTCATAATATGTAGTAAAAGGCGTCACACTCTTCTCCGCAAAGGTCACAATCTTGCGGCGGTAGGGTGTCCCGTCCTCCGTCCTGGTCGTATTTACATTTGCAATGTTCTGGGCAATGGTATCCATACGGAAACGCTCCGCCGTCATACCGCTCGCACTGATATCAAACGCCTGAAATAATCCCATAATAGCCTCCTTTATTTAATCACTGCCTGCATTCTGGAAAAATCATTGTTAATCGCATTCGTCAAAAGCTGATATTTCAGCGCTTCCGAAGCAAGCTCTGAGTTCTCCGTATTCTCGTCTACGTTATTGCCGTCTAAGCGGTACGAATAGTTAGAAGAATCCGTATAAGAGGTGACGTTAAGCGGGCTTAAGTCCGTATTTAATTCCCGCACCTTATCTGTCAGGGAAGTGTATTTGGAATTTCCCAGTTCTCTCTGCAGCACGGATTCAAAATCGACATCCTGCCTCTTATATCCCGGCGTGTCAATATTTGCGATGTTGTTGGTAATCACGTTTTCACGCAGCCAGCTGGCGTCTGCCGCCTTGTCCATCACATTAATATAATCAAATGCGTTCGTACAAAACATTCTGCATCTCCCTCCAAACCCTAAAAATCTACAATAATCTTATTCTATTATAGAATATTCTTGGAAAAAGACAAGCATTTTTTTCTGTTTTTTTACATTATCTTGTAGAATTTTACTCTATTCGACACAAGATGTTTGTATTTAAATTCCCTTTTCCGACATTTCTCAAAGGCTGCCTCAAGCTACTGTTTTTACTGGGTTTCTAGGCATTTCGTACTATTCATTTTTCCACAAAAAAGGGACCCATTTGTTGTAATGAATCCCTGAAAAAAAATTTTATTTTTTTTGATTTTTAATATTTTCCAATTCGTCAAACACCACATCATTCAGCACTTTGATGTAGGTTCCCTTCATACCGGAGGAACGTGATTCAATGACTCCGGCGCTCTCGAACTTCCGCAGGGCGTTGACGATAACGGAACGGGTAATCCCCACCCGGTCTGCAATCTTGCTCGCCACAAGAATGCCCTCCTTGCCGTCTAACTCCTCAAAAATATGGGTGATTGCTTCTAATTCGGAAAATGACAGTGTGCTGATGGCAGATTTTACAATGGCAACCTTTCTGGTCTCCTCCGCATTCTCCTCATTCACGGAACGCATCATCTCCAAGCCCACCACCGTAGTGCCGTACTCGCTGAGAATAATATCGTCGATATCATACTGACTGTCCTCACGGTAGACAAAAAGCGTTCCCAGCCGTTCCCCTGCAATATCAATGGGGGTAATGATTGCCTGATAATCCCGCACGTTCTCTGATACAAAACCAAGGGTCTGCAGATTTACATTTTCTTTGG
>JAGAIK010000280.1 GCA_017626625.1 Roseburia sp. | reverse complement strand
ACGGATATCTCTTTCATAACAACCCTTCCCGCCTCTGCTGTATTTTGTATACAATATGGATTGTAGCATTTTCCGCAGAAAAGGTCAATTCCATATATAAAGTATTTTTCTCAAAAAGCCGATAATCAGTATATAAGAAAAGCTGTCATTGCAGGGACGCAGCGGCAATCATATTCCAAGGAACGGAGGAAGAAAACATGGAAATGAATTCAGTATCTAATACCAGCAACATTTATCAGGCAAACACTTACAGCAGCACCGTAAAAGCGGAAGAAGTAAAAACCGCTTCTGAAAACACTACGGCAGAGGAAACCAGTAAAACAAATACCGGTGTAGTTTACGAGAAGAGTTCGGACACGGCTGCCAATACCGTCACCAAGAAAACCAACACCGCATTAGTGGAAAAATTAAAAGCAGACGCCGAGCAGCGCACCGCACAGCTTCGCAGCTTAGTGGAAAAGATGATGACCAAACAGGGCGAAGCCATCGGAACCGCAGACGATATGTGGCGTTTCCTCGCAAAAGGTGATTTCACCGTTGACGCAGAGACCAAAGCTCAGGCGGAAAAAGACATCGCAGAGGACGGCTACTGGGGCGTGGAACAGACCTCTGACCGTATCTTAGACTTTGCGAAAGCCCTCTCCGGAAATGACCCGGAAAAAGCTGACTTACTGTTAGACGCTTTCAAAAAAGGCTTTGAAGAGGCAACCAAGACCTGGGGCGACAAACTGCCGGATATTTCCCAGCGCACCTATGACGCAGTTGTGGAAAAATTTGACAACTGGAAAAACGGCACGGAAGACACCACTACACAGGATGTTACCGCAGGCGCAACGATCTAAGGGATCTATTTCCTAATAAGATAATAAAAACTACCGCAGAAACTCGATTTTCTGCGGTAGTTTTTATTTCAGTGCTTCTCTCTTTGCCAGTTTTTATGCGTTCTCCAGAATCTTCTCAATGCTTGCCAACTTCACACAAACAACGAAGATTTCGGTTGCCGTTGTCAAATCCTCAAGGCTCGGATAAGACGGGGAAATTCGGATAACGGAGTCTTTCGGGTCTTTGCCATAAGGGAAAGGAGCTCCTGCCGGGGTCATAACAACGCCTGCCTTTTTCGCCTTTGCCACTACATTCTTTGCGCAGCCCTCCAAAGTCTCATAGGTGATGAAGTAGCCGCCCTTGGGGCTGTACCAGCTTCCCACACCCAAATCCTTTAATTCCGTATCGAATTTCTGTAAAATCATCTCAAATTTCGGGCGCAGGGAATCCGCATGTTTTCTCATGTGTTCTGCGATGCCGTGGCTGTCCTTAAAGAAACGTACATGGCGGAGCTGGTTTACCTTATCGTAACCGATGGTCTGAACCTTTAACTGCTTTTTGATGTCCTCTAAGTTGTTGGCGGAGGTTGCAATGGCAGCCACGCCGGAACCCGGAAAACTGATTTTACTGGTGGAGGCAAATTTGTATACCATATCCGGATTTCCGGCTCTCTTACACTCCGCTAAAATCTCAATCAGGTGGTCCTGATCCATGTCATATAAATGATGCACACAGTAAGCATTGTCCCAATAAATACGGAAATCCTTCGCCGCGGGCTTCAGTCTTGCGAAACGGCGGACTGTCTCGTCTGAGTAGGTGATACCCTGTGGATTGGAATATTTCGGCACACACCAGATACCCTTAATGCTGTCATCTTTGCTGACTAACTCCTCCACCATGTCCATATCCGGTCCTGTGGGAAGCATCGGCACGTTAATCATCTCAATACCGAAATGCTCTGTGATGGCAAAATGTCTGTCATAACCGGGAACCGGACATAAGAATTTTACCTTATCTAACTTGCACCATGGGGTATTGCCCATCACACCATGGGTCATGGAGCGGGAAACGGTATCATACATAATATTTAAGCTGGAATTTCCATAAATAATAATATTGTCAGGATTGCATTCAATCATATCCCCCAACAGCACCTTTGCCTCCTGAATACCGTCTAATACACCGTAGTTCCGGCAGTCGGTGCCATCCTCACAGGTAAGGTCCACGTCAGAGGACAGAACATCCATCATTCCCATGGATAAATCCAACTGCTCCTGGGAAGGCTTTCCCCTGGACATATCCAGTTTCAGCCCTCTCTGCTGAAATTTCTTGTATTCAGCTTCCAAGGCTTTTTTTTCTTTTAATAATTCTTCTTTGCTCATTTCCTGATAAGACTGCATTTTGAAATCCTCCTGTTCTTATATGCCTTTTATTTTATGGAAATATTCCTGAATTTGCTTTTCATAACCGTTTTCTGACGGACGGTAAAACCGTTTGTCCGTAAGTCCGTCCGGCAGATACTGCTGCTCGACATAGTGATTCGGATAATCGTGTGCATACTGATAGCCTACCCCATGCCCCAATTTGCCGGAAGATTTATAATGAGCGTCCTGTAAATGTACCGGAACAGGTGCTGTCATGGTATTTTTCACCGTCTCCATCGCCTCGCTGATTGCCGTCACTGCAGAATTACTCTTAGGAGCGCTTGCCACATACGTCACCGCCTGCGCTAAGATAATCTGTGCCTCCGGCATACCAATCCGTTCCACCGCCTGGGCTGCCGAGGTGGCAACCACCAGCGCCATGGGGTCCGCATTGCTGACGTCCTCCGCTGCACATATCATAATCCTTCTGGCGATAAACTTAATGTCCTCCCCGGCATAGAGCATCCTTGCCAGATAGTAAACTGCCGCATCCGGGTCGGAACCCCTCATGCTCTTGATAAATGCGGAAACCGTGTCATAATGGTTGTCCCCGGATTTATCGTATTTTACCACCCGCTTCTGGATACATTCCGAAGCCACCTCCAAGGTAATGTGTATCTTGCCGTCTCCGCTGCGCTCTGTGGTTAAAATTCCAAGCTCCACCGCAGTCAATGCCGCCCTCGCATCTCCGTTGGACACATCCGCCAAAAAATCCAGTGCGTCCTCGTCTATCACTGCGTCATAAGCCCCCATTCCCTTTTCCTTATT
>JAGAIK010000279.1 GCA_017626625.1 Roseburia sp. | reverse complement strand
GAAGTGTTAGACAACATGAGCGCCGCCTACAAAAAGCTGGTGAAAAAGATTGCGGATTTAAAGGATGAGGGAACGGTGGATGCGGCACAGTTTGAACTGTATAAGGGAAAATTTGTGGAAGCCATTTCTAATGATTTGAATACGTCCATGGCAATCACCATCGTTTATGATTTGTTAAAGGCGGATATGAATGACAAGACGAAGCTGGAGCTTTTAAAGGATTTTGACAGAGTACTTTCCTTAAACCTCACCACAGCAGGGACCACGGAGAGTAAGGAGGGTGTAGACGCAGAACTCGAAAGCTATGTTCTGGCAAAAATCGAAGAGCGGAAGGCTGCCAAGAAGGAAAAGGATTTTGCCAAAGCGGACGCTATCCGTGATGAATTAGCGGCGAAAGGGATTATTTTAAAGGACACCAGAGAGGGCGTTGTATGGCATAAGGAATGAAACTTGGGATAGGAGGAAATGTTTCATGGAAATGGGAATTGACCGCTATTTAAAAGAACAGTTTCAGATACCGGAGGTGGACATCCGCACCTATTCGCCATTGACCTTAGCATATATCGGTGACGGTATTTACGATTTGGTGATTCGCTCCGTGGTGGTGGCAAAGGGAAATACGAAAGCCAGCGAGCTCCACAAGCGCACCAGCCAGATTGTAAAGGCACACACTCAGGCGGAAATGATGGAAATCCTTCTTCCTCTTCTGACGGAGGAGGAGGAGGGGATTTACCGCCGGGGCAGAAATGCCAAATCTTACACCATGGCAAAAAACGCCACCATGGCAGATTACAGAAAGGCTACCGGCTTTGAGGCGCTGATGGGGTATCTTTATTTGCAGGATAAATTTGAGCGCATTGTGGAGCTGGTGAAAGCCGGGGTGGACGGGCTGCACCTAAAGCTTTAAAGTGGTGAATGGAATTTTAAAGCGGTGGCTGCGGCGGTATAGATACGAAAGCAGATAGTTATTGGAAATAAAAGCAGAGACAGGAGTGTATATGGGATACGAGGAATTGAAAATAGAGGGGCGCAATGCGGTGTTAGAGGCATTCCGTTCAGGAAAAACCATTGATAAATTATATGTGTTAGATGGCTGCCAGGACGGTCCGGTGCGTACCATTGTGAGGGAAGCGAGAAAGCACGATACGATTATCCAGTTTGTGGACAAGGAGCGGCTAGACCAGCTTTCCGAGACGAAAAAGCATCAGGGAGTCATTGCCTCTGCCGCTGCCTATGAGTATGCCGAGGTAGAGGATATGTTAAAGATTGCGGAGGAAAAGGGGGAGCCGCCTTTTCTTTTTCTGTTGGATAATATCGAGGACCCTCACAATTTGGGGGCGATTATCCGTACTGCCAATTTAGCCGGAGCCCACGGCGTCATTATACCGAAGCGCAGGGCGGTGGGACTGACCGCCACGGTGGCAAAGACGTCTGCGGGGGCTATTAACTATACCCCGGTGGCGAAGGTGACGAACCTGACAGCTACTATTAAGGAACTGAAGGAGAAAGGAATCTGGTTTGTCTGCGCTGATATGGGCGGAACGGAAATGTATGACCTGGATTTAAAGGGACCTATTGGTCTTGTGATTGGTAGCGAGGGCGAGGGTGTGAGCAAGCTGGTGCGGGAGAACTGCGATTTTATTGCGTCTATTCCCATGAAGGGCGATATTGATTCTCTGAATGCTTCCGTGGCGG
>JAGAIK010000278.1 GCA_017626625.1 Roseburia sp. | reverse complement strand
GTTTGTGCCGGAAAGTAGAATAAAGGAGAGCTATGGCGAGCATTTATATAGTAGAAGATGATGTAAATATCCGTGAAATAGAGCGTTACGCTTTAAAAAACAGCGGATATGAGGTAGAAGAATTTGAAAGCGGGGCGGAGCTTTTTAAACGCCTGGGAAAAAAGCGCCCCTCCCTGATTTTGTTAGATATCATGCTGCCTGACGAGGACGGTCTGGATATTCTCTCGAAAATCCGGGCGGACAGGGAGACAGCCGGGATACCCATCATTATGGTGACGGCAAAGACCAGCGAATTAGACAAGGTAAAGGGGCTTGACTTGGGGGCGGACGATTATATCACAAAGCCCTTCGGCGTGATGGAGCTGATTTCCCGGGTGAAAGCGCTGCTGCGGCGCACCAGGCAGGCGGAGACACAGAGCCGACTTTCCTGCGGCGATATTATTTTAGACAATGACAAACATGCCGTATATACGGCGGGAGAGCTCTGCGAGCTGACCTTTAAGGAATTTGAACTGCTGAAATATATGATGTTAAATCAGGGCATCGTTTTATCCAGGGACAAAATTATGGACCAGGTATGGGGCTTTGACTATGAGGGGGAGAGCCGTACCGTGGATATGCACATCAAGACCCTGCGCCAGAAATTAGGGGCGTCGGGCAGCCTCATTAAAACCGTCCGCAACGTGGGATATAGAATGGAGTCGTAGATGAAAGAATATTTTCATTTACACAAAAGCGAAACGATACAATGGGGAATACGGATGAAGAAAAAAATAAATGCGAAGTTTATGTTAATTGCGGCAATCGCCATCGTGGTGACTGCCGTATGTTCTATGCTGCTTTTTTACCGGATATTAGAAACGCAGATTTTTGATGATTTGAAGGCGAACGCCCATATCATCGCCATGACAAATATACAGGAATTTCCCGGGGAGCCGGACTATGATTTAAAGCTTGACGGAATACGGATTACCTTTATCGGGGAGGACGGCAGCGTGCTTTATGACAGCTTAGAGGACGAGAACGCCATGGAAAACCATAAAGACCGCCCGGAAATTGCCGCAGCCTTTGCGCGCGGGGAGGGGAAAGCCATCCGCAGGTCGGCTACCTCTGCGGAGCATACCTTTTATTATGCCATGCGCCTGCAGGAGGGGGGCGTGCTGCGGATTGCAAAGCAGAGCGACAGCATTTTTAATTTTGTCTGCACCATGGCGGGGCTGATTGTGCTGGTGGGACTGCTGGTTTTCGCCATGTGCGTCTTTTATTCCCACCGTCTTACCAGACGTCTGGTGACGCCCATTGAGAAAATGGCGGATAACATTACCATGATTGATGAGTCGGAGGTCTATGAGGAGATGCGTCCCTTTATCTCCACCATCAAGCAGCAGCATGTGGATATTTTGAATCACGCCCAGATACGGCAGGAGTTTACGGCGAATGTTTCCCATGAATTAAAGACACCCCTCACCGCCATTTCCGGCTATGCGGAGCTGATTGGCAGCGGTATGACAAGCGGGGAGGACACCGTTCATTTCGCCAACGAGATTCATAACAATGCGGAGCGACTGCAGTCTCTGATTAACGATATTATTAAGCTTTCGGAGCTTGATGACGCAGATTTGAAACTGGAATTTGAGACGGTGGATTTGTACGAATTAGGGGAGCAGTGTATCGCCTCCATGGCGCTGCAGGCACAGAAAAATGAGGTGGCAATGCGCCTTGTGGGAGAGCATGTTTTAATGAGCGGCAACAAGACGCTGTTAGAGGAACTGATGTTCAACCTTTGCAGCAATGCGGTGCGCTATAACAAGCGGGGCGGCAGCGTCACCGTCAGCACCACCATGGAACAGAACCGTCCGGTGCTTACGGTATCGGATACAGGAATCGGCATTCCGAAGGAGCATCAGGACAGGGTGTTTGAGCGGTTTTACCGGGTGGATAAGAGCCGCTCGAAATCCACCGGCGGCACGGGGCTTGGGCTTGCCATTGTCAAACATATCGTGGCGCAGCACGACGCCCAGATGACCCTGAGCAGTGAAGAGGGTGTGGGTACGGAAATTAAGGTTGTTTTTTGAGTAACAGTTCAGCCCTCCCAGGGCACAGGGAGGGCTGAACTGTTACTTTTTTGCGAGAAAGTCCGTTTCAAAAAGGGAAAACTGTGTTACAATGATAAGATAACAGATGAAGGAGCGTGACATCATGTTTTCCGTGTCAGATATCAGAGAAGAAGCCTACCCGGCAGCATACCGCAGAGGAAAGGAGCTGTATGAGCAGGGTGGGGTTATGGATTTTTCTTATGAGGTATACTCTGTGGGGGATTTTCCCAGAGCCCAGGTTACGGCGAAGGTCCGGGGCAACTCAGAGCCCTATTATCAGGTGGAAGTAGAAGTGGATGAGGCATTTGCGGAAGTGGACAACAGCAGGTGCGGGTGCGAAGCCTTTTATAATTATGAGGGGCTTTGCAAGCACTGTGTTGCCGCTCTTTTTGCGTATGTAAACAGAAGACAGGCATCAGAGCTGCTTAAAATCCGGGACGGGGAAAAGGGCGAAGGTCAGGAGGGGCAGTCAGGTCAGACAAAGCTTAAGACCAGCAATACCTTAAAAACCCTGCTGAACCAATATTCCATGCGGGCAGGCTCTGTCTATCTGCTGCCGGAACAGATTTATGGGAAGGTGGATTTAGAGCCGTATTTTAAGATGAATTACGGCTTTGCCACGGTGGAATTTAAAATCGGGGCGGAGCAGAAGTATGTGCTGAAAAATATATCGGCATTTCTTTCTTCCCTCCAGAACAATGAAAAGGTGCGTTACGGTAAGAAATTAGAGTTCTACCACCATATGGAGGCGTTTTCGGAAAGAGGAAAGCGTCTGATACGGTTTTTACAGCTACAGGAGGCGGATAATCGGCGCCAGAGCAAGTTCCATGCTTACTATGCCTATACCGGAAGCTACGAGCGTACCATGGAGTTAGACGGGCTGGGGCTCGACCGTTTCTTTGAAGCGGTGGGTACGGAGCCTTTTACGGCGGAAATCGGCTACCTTCCGGAGGATTCCTTTCAGATGGCGGAGGAAGAGCGGAGACCAAAGCTCACCATCCGGCAGGGCGGCTCCGGTATTTTTCTGCTGCTGGAGGATTTGCAGGTGATTCATGGGGAAAAATATGTCTATTTCTATGAGGGGAATCTGATTTACCGCAGCACGCCGGGGCTTAAGGGAAGGATTTACGAGTTCTTTGAATTTATAAACCGCCAGACCGGGGGAGAGTGCTACATTGCGGCGGAGGAGCTTCCTGTATTCTGCCGGGATTTGCTGCCCCTGATTCGGGAGAATTTCAAGGTGGAGTCCGAGGGCTTTGACGAGAGTCTGTATGTGCCGCCGAAGCCGGAATTTGAGCTGTATCTGGACAAGCAGGATGCCAATACCGTGGGGGCAAAGCTGATGGCGGTCTACGGGGAGGAAAAATATAACGTGCTGGAAAAAATTGCTCCGGGCGAGGTGCGGGACGTGGCGGAGGAGCTGCGGGCGAAAAGTCTGGTGGAGCCTTATTTTAATGAGTACGCCATGGCGCAGACGGTTTTTGTGCTGTCAAAGGACGAGGATATGCTCTATCAGTTGTTGACGGGCGGTCTGCGGCGGCTTTCAGAGTACATGACCCTCTACACCAGCGAGGGTTTCCGCAATATGAAGGTGGTGTCCTCGCCTCCCGTTTCCGTGGGCGTTTCCCTAAAGAGCGACTTGTTGGAGCTTCAAATCCACTCCCCGGAAATGTCGAGGGAAGAGCTGGCATATCTGCTTTCTAAATATGACAGGAAGAAAAAGTATATCCGTTTGAAAAACGGAGATTTTCTGGATATGGAGGACGACAGCCTGCGGGTGCTTGCGGAGGTCAGTGAGGATATGCAGCTCTCGGAGAGCAGTCTGAAGAAGGAAAAGGTAATCGTACCAAAATACCGCGCCATGTATTTAGACGCGGCGTTAAAGAACAATCATCTGCTTTCCGTGGAAAAGAACCGGGAATTTAAGGGTATGGTGCGGAATATGAAAACCATAGAGGACAGTGATTTTGAGATTCCCGCATCCCTGAAGGAGATTATGCGCAATTACCAGAAAAGCGGTTTCCTCTGGTTAAAAACCCTGCGGGAGAACGGTTTCGGAGGAATTTTAGCGGATGACATGGGACTGGGTAAGACGCTGCAGGTCATCAGTCTTCTGGTGTCGGAGTATGAGGAGATAAAGGCGGGGGAGAAGGAGGAAAAGCCTTCCCTGATTGTGTGTCCTGCCTCGCTGGTTTATAACTGGCAGAAGGAAATCAGACGTTTTGCGCCGGAGCTTTCCACCCTCATTGTGACAGGAACGGCGGCGGAGCGGAAAGGTATTATCAAAGCCAGCGGGAAGAATCAGATTTTGATTACCTCCTATGATTTGCTAAAAAGAGACGCAGAGATTTATCAGGATATGGTTTTTGCCATTCAGGTGATTGATGAGGCGCAGTATATCAAGAACCCTTCTACCCAGGCGGCGAAGGGCGTGAAGAAGATAACGGCGTCCTTTAAGCTGGCGCTGACGGGAACTCCCATTGAAAACCGCCTCAGTGAGCTTTGGAGTATTTTTGACTATCTTATGCCGGGATTTTTGTACAGCTATCAGCGGTTCCGGGAGGAAATCGAGCTGCCCATCGTCACCAATCAGGACGAAAATAAGATGGAGCGTCTGCAGAAGATGATACGCCCCTTTATTTTGCGGCGGTTAAAGGGAGATGTGCTAAAGGATTTACCGGAAAAGTTAGAGGAAAATGTTTTTGCAAAATTAGAGGGAGAGCAGTTGCAGCTTTATGACGCCAGAGTGCAGTATATGAAAAATCTGTTAGAGGGGCAGAGCGAGCAGGAGTTTAAGGAGCATAAGATACAGATTTTAGCGGAGCTCACCAGACTGCGGCAGCTTTGCTGCGACCCGGCGCTGCTCTATGAGGACTATGCCGGAGAGTCTGCCAAGACGGATATGTGTATGGAACTGATTTTAAATGCGGTAAACGGCGGGCACAAGGTGCTGCTGTTTTCCCAGTTTACCTCCATGTTAGACCGGTTAGGGGAGCGGCTGAAAAAGGAGGGCGTTGCCTACTATATGCTGACCGGCTCTGTCAATAAGGAAAAGAGAATGCAGATGGTGGAGAGTTTTGCCACGGACGAGGTTCCGGTGTTCTGTATCAGCCTGAAGGCGGGAGGAACGGGACTGAATTTGACCGCGGCGGACATTGTCATCCACTATGACCCCTGGTGGAATGTGGCAGTGCAGAACCAGGCGACGGACCGGGCGCACCGCATCGGGCAGAAGCATGTGGTGACGGTGTACAAGCTGGTGGCGGAGAGTACCATTGAGGAAAAAATCATTGCCATACAGGAGCGGAAGAAGCAGTTAGCGGAGCAGGTGTTAGAGGGCGAAGGCATGGATACGGCGAGCTTTACGAGGGAGGAGATTATGGAGCTGCTGGGGTAAAACCGCACGACAGTCAGAAGCGGCGACCGTTTAACCGCATGGGCAGCAGAAAAAAGAACTCCGAAAAAACAAAAAAGTAATTGACAAAGATTTCTCAATAGTTTATAGTTAAAAAACAAACTTGAGCAGAAATGCTTGATAAAAAGGATATTTCCGTGAGGGAGTAGTTCGCGTAATAACGTGATTTGTCAACACACCGGTTATAAATTGGCGGGCACAGCCGAAGAAACCTGGCAAATCTTAAAGAATGAGACTCATGTATATTTCCCATCAAAGATGGGCGGATATACGTGAAGTCTCATTTTTTTGTGTTTGCAAACATTGGCAAAGACCGGGAAGCGACTCAAAAACCTGCGGGCAGGTATCCGGAGAAAGTACAAACCACATAAGAAGCGGGAGGAAACAAAAATGGCAGTATTTATCGAATTATTGCTGATGGGCGTAGGACTGGCGATGGACGCTTTCGCAGTCTCCATCTGCAAGGGGCTTGCCATGCGCAAAGTCAATAAAAAGCAGGCGGTTGTCATCGGTCTGTTTTTCGGAGGCTTTCAGGCGCTCATGCCCTTTATCGGCTGGCTGTTGGGAAGTC
>JAGAIK010000277.1 GCA_017626625.1 Roseburia sp. | reverse complement strand
ATCCTGCGTTTCCGTATCTCCGAAAACCGTCTCAAAGGGCGGCAGATAAAATTCTTTTTTCCGGCTGCCCTCAAACTCGATTTCAATGCTGCCTCCGTTGTCCGCCGCCCTTTGGTAGCAGTCCTGCAGCAATTCCACAGGCATATTGCTCAGGTTGGAATTGGGGATGTATTCTGCACTGTAAATGGAAGTACCCTCCTGGTCCGCCACCAGGACTGCCATGTTATATTTCGCCGCCAATTCATCAATCTGCCCGTCTTTCTCCGCCGCATCTGACTGCAAAATCCCGATAACATCCTCCGTTAGCTGCTCCGCCTCCCGGCTTTTGATTTTCTTATAAAAAGAATCAAGATAGCAAATCTGTATCAGCCACAACACCACTAACAGCACAGCGGTAAATGCCAGGAGATAGCTGAAAATCTTCCATTTAATACTTATTTTCTCATGCCTCAAAGCGATATCCCACTCCCCTCAGCGTCACCAAAAACTTCCGGTATTCTCCCAAGCTGCTTCGGAGCAGTTTGATGTGGGTATCTAAGGTTCTGTCATCTCCGTAATAATCGTATCCCCATACCTCGGTAATCAGCCGTTCCCTTCCTAACGCAATGCCCCGGTTTCTCACCAGATAAAACAGTAAATCATACTCCTTCGGTGACATGTCTACCCGTTTTCCGTCCACAGACACCGTGCGTCCGGTAAAATCAATCAAAAGTCCCTCCGCCTGGAATATTTCGTGTCCGTCCAAGGTATCTTTCGGCGCATTCCTGCCAATCACCACTTTTGCCCGCATCATCAGCTCCCGCGGAGAAAAGGGTTTTACCACATAATCGTCAATTCCCAGCTCGAAGCCGTGGATTTTATCGTATTCCTCTCCCCTTGCGGAAAGCATAATCACGGGAATATTTTTGAATTTTTTGATTTCTTTACAGGTGGAAAAACCGTCTAATTCCGGCATCATCACATCCAAAATCATCAAATCAAAATCCTGCTCCCTGCAAAGTTCCACCGCCTCCATGCCGTCATGTGCCTCTGCAATCTCATAGCCTTCAAATTCACCGTATTTACGGATGATGGCACGGATTTTTTCCTCATCATCCACCACTAATATTCGCTGCATTTTTCCTCATTTCCGCGCCGCAGCTTTCCGCCGGGCGCCATCTCGTAGCTTTTTTCTGCGGTATCCGTCCTCTGTTTCCGGATTTCAGCTTCCAGCCGATTTCTTATCCTGTTACCTGCCTGTCAGTTTGCTTCTCTATAAATATGGCTTCTCTATGTGATGTTTTTGTGACAATGGGCTGATTTCTATTAGAATTTTGAAAGATATTTCTCCCTTGCCGCCCCCAGTTCCCGCCAGAACCAGAAAAATACCGCCAAAAATACCACCAGTTCCACATATTTCAGATTTCCCAGCTCCATCAGCAGTTCGTTTACCAGCCCAAACAGCCCCACGGCTGCCATAACCACTCCAAGCACCATTTCTTTCCAATAAATATAGGAAATGAAGCCTTTTTTATTTTTGCACTTTTTTAATTCTTCCTCCGCTAACAGCAACGGGCTGATTTCTCCCGTTTTTTTCATTTTCAGCCCTGCCGCCGCCATATAAAGCCCCACAACTATTACTACAATATCAAAAACTATCATAACGCTCATTTTTTCTTTTCCTGCCCTCATTTTTTTGTTATTATTAT
>JAGAIK010000020.1 GCA_017626625.1 Roseburia sp. | reverse complement strand
TCCCTCCGGCTGGGACGGATATTTTGATAAACTGGCAACCCAGACGGCTTCCGGAGCTATGCCGGATATTGTACAGATGGATTACCTGTATCTGACCACGTATGCAAAGAACGACTCTGTTGCTGACTTGCAGGAATTTATCGACAACGGAACCATTGATGTTTCAGGTATCGACGAAAAGATTCTGAATACGGGAAACATTGATGGAAAGATGGCGGCTCTGGTATTGAGTACATCTATGACGAATGTGGGTTATAATCAGGATGTGCTTGAAGAAGCAGGTGTGGAGATGCCTACTGGTGAATGGACGTGGAGCGATTTTGTAGAAATGACAAAAACGATTTACGAGAAGACAGGAAAGTATGGAGTGGCGATGGATTCCGTGCTTGACACAAATCTCTTCAACTATTGGGTGAGACAGCATGGAGCTTCCCTGTTTAGCGAAGACAATAAATCCCTGGGGTATGAAGATGACCAGATTATGGTGGATTTCATTAATATGTGGAAGGATTTGATGGAAGCAGAAGTAATGCCGAATCCGGACGAGTATGCCCAGATAGCAACCCTTGGTCAGGAGGCAGGTCCTGTTGTAACCGGTGATGCAGGAATGACATTCGAGTGGAACAACTATGCGTCTAAATTAAGTTCAGTTACGGATAAAATTAAAATGGTAACACCGCCTCTGGCGGATGATTCCGAGGAAAAAGGTCTCTGGATGAAACCAGGGATGTTTGTCTGTATCGCGCAGACCTCTAATGTAAAACAGGACGCAGCGGAATTTATCACCTGGTTCATTAATTCGGAGGAAGCAAATGATATTATGATGGCAGAGAGAGGTACCCCTGTTTCTGAGAACGTACGTCAGCATATGATTGAATCGGGAAATCTGGAAACCCAGCAGATTGAGATGTTTGAAGGCATAGAGGAAGCGGCAGCGCTTTGCGGAGAGACCCCGGCTCCGGATCCGGTTGGTATGGCAGAGGTAAATACGGCATTTGCCAATGCGGCAAACAGTGTTTATTACGGGCAGGCTTCTGCAGAAGAGGCGGCAGCTTCCTTCCGTGAAGAAGCGAATGCAATACTGGCAGGACAGAACTAAGCCGGAAGGAAAAAAGAGGGGATGAAAACATCCTCTCTTTTCAGATATGAGAGACGTAAGAACATAGGTACACCTGTTGGAAGAGAGGTAATGAAAATGAAGAAAATAAAAGAAAAAAAAGCGCCGTATAAGAGGAGGGACAACGTTGCCGGATATGTGATGCTGTTTCCGTGGCTGTTCGGATTTGTCCTGATGTGGCTGATTCCCATGATGATATCAATTTATTATTCACTGACGGATTTTAACCTTTTGAATACGCCGACCTTTATCGGATTGAATAATTATATCAGAGCGTTTACACAGGACAAATCGTTCTGGCAGGCACTTAAGGTTACGTTCATCTATGTGTTGTTCCTTGTGCCCCTGCGATTGGCGTTTGCTCTTTTTGTGGCAATGCTGCTGAATAAGAAACATAAAGGTCTTGGATTGTACCGGACGCTTTATTATGTGCCCTCCATCATCGGCGGAAGCATAGCGGTGTCGGTTGTCTGGAAACAGATTTTCGGAAACCAGGGAGTGGTAATGTCGCTGCTGTCTGTATTTGGAATTGAGCAAAAGACATCTTTTCTCGGCAATGTACATACTGCATTGGGAACTATCATACTGATGGGCGTGTGGCAGTTTGGTTCTTCTATGCTGATTTTCCTGTCCGCATTAAAGCAGATTCCCTATTCGCTGTATGAATCTGCAATGGTGGATGGTGCAAAGCCATGGCAGATGTTTTATAAGATTACGCTGCCGATGCTGACACCCACCATTTTCTTTAATTTGATTTTACAGATTATCAACGGTTTCCGGGTGTTTACGGAAAGTTACATCATCACAGACGGCGGACCGTTAGACAGCACACTTTCTTATGTGCTTTATATGTACCGCAGGGCGTTTACTTATTTTGATATGGGATACAGTTGTGCGTTGGCATGGATACTGGTGGCTATCATCGGAGTATTTACGGTGATTTTATTTAAAACTCAGGGAAGCTGGGTTCACTATGAAGCAGAGAGGGGCTAAATAATGGGTATGTATGAAAAGAAAAAAATAAATTCAGTCTTGTTTCATGTGGGAGCGTGTGCGTTGGGATTTATCATGATTTATCC
>JAGAIK010000276.1 GCA_017626625.1 Roseburia sp. | reverse complement strand
ACGATAGCTGCCACCATCGAAGCGGCAAGTATCCGTTTCAGTGTACCTCTTTTCATAAATTACCTCCAATTCCTTTTTTGCATTCCCATGAGCGTTTTGCTTCCCATTTCCAGTTGCGCTCGATTTGCGCAACCGTTTGCCTGCATATATTATATTACATAGAGGTTTTGTTGTGCAACTGACGGATTTTCCATTTTTTCACGGTAATTTTTAGCTATTTTGCACAAAGTTCTTTTCTTTAGCGCATCTTCCTTGCAATTTTTCTCCCGTTTTTACGCAACCGGTATCCCTAACAAGTGAACCGCCTAACCTGCATTGCCTTCAAATCAATATTAACATTCCCTGAAAATCTGTATTCTCTCAAAACTATTCTTTTGTACACAGATTTCCTCTGTCAAATCCGGCACTTCAAATACTCCCAGTACAGTACCTCCTCCTGCAGTCACTTCAAGAATGACATCATCGAGAAGAAAGAAGAAATCCCTGATATTTTTTCCAGTCTCAAAAGTTTCCGTTCCCACAGAAAGTTTTCCGCTGTCCGCCTCATAAGAAACTTCAATCTCTCCAAAGCAACAGGTAAAAGATGTCTCTTCCGTCAGGCGGATAACCTGTAATTCCACCGCTCCCTTCTCTGCTTTAACACACAGTATTTCCTCTGTCTCTTCTATTAAAATATCCTGTGCCCGCTCCTCTGCCTTATCCAAAACGCATTTTTCATATCCCGACTGCATTGCCAAATCCCGCAAATCTCCGTTATCACCTTGCCTCAAAGCGCTGCTGTCATACACCAACTGCTTTGCCTGCTCATATTCCCGCACAGGTAGCTGCACTAAAACTTTCTGCCCTTCCCGGCTGCAAACACGAAATTCTCTCGGCAGCCCCATGGCTCCGGTATAAGTTCTTCCGTTATTGGAAATTCTAAGCCACGGAACCGAAATCACCCGCCCCGTTACTCCGCTGTAGGTCTGTGCAGCATAGGGAATCCGGTTGATATAAGCCTGATGCCGGACGCCGTCCGTCTTAAAACAGTATCCGTCAAAATCTCCCCAGAAATAGTATCCGTCAGCACTCCAAAACATCCATACCTGTTCGCCGTTTTCCTGTTCTAAACGAACCAAATCCGGACATTCCCATGCGCCCTCAAGTTTAATCCGGTGACTCATCCGCCAGTCTTTCAGGTCTTTCGAGCGGAAAATGCCAAAATCATTTTTTTCCAGCCAGAGAACCATAATATATGCCCCGCTTTCTTCGTGCCAGAATACCTTCGGGTCACGGTTTTCCGCACTGACAGTAGGAAGTACTCCCATTTCCGTTTTGATAAGCGTCTCCCCGCCATCTACGCTGTATGCGATACGCTGCGTGTATTCTTTGCCTTTGCTCCAGGGATTTGCCCCACCTGCCGCCGTATAAAAAAACACCAGTGCATGTTCCGGCAGCCCCAGCATATTTCTCTCATTTATAATACCGCTCCCGGAAAACATAGTTCCGTTTTCATCCGGGAAAAGCACGGTATCCTTTTGCTCCCAATGCAGCAAATCCCTGCTTACTGCATGACCCCAGCACATATTTTCCCACTGAACGTCAAAGGGATTATATTGAAAATAAAGATGATAATATCCGTCTGCATACACAAGCCCGTTGGGGTCATTCATCCACCCTCTCTCCGGCGTAAAATGCAAAGAAGGTCGTCTCAGTGCTCCCTCCTGTTCCTGTCCCTCGATGGTTTTCACCGCATTAAAAAAGGCTTCCGGCAGCTCCCCTCTTAAAATAAGTGTCTGATTCGCAAATTGTTTTACCGGAAAACGGGCATAGTAGCTGGCAGGGTATGTTTCTCCCACTGCATCTCCCACCGGAATCTGAAATTCAAACAACTTTTTTTCGAGCGTTTCCTCCCGGCAGAAAATTTCCAATACCCGGTTGTCCGCTTTTTCTCCGGCGGGCGTTGCCTGTATCGGAAGAAAAATCCATTTATTTTTATCAATCCTGATTTCCTTTTCCATATGCTTCCCCTTTCTACGTGACATGGCGTCCCCAACCTCCGGGAACAGGCTAATGCTCCCCTGGCTTTCGGCAGTATGTTAAAAAAAGACCAACTACCCTTTCGAGTAATTGGTCAATTCTTCAAAAACCTTGTGTCAAAACACAATCAAATTTATTCGCTGTGAATTTTATTCACTGTGAATTTATTCACATACGTATGGCATCAAAGCTACGTGACGTGCTCTCTTGATTGCTACAGTAAGCGCTCTCTGATGTTTTGCACAGTTTCCTGTGATACGGCGGGGAAGGATTTTTCCTCTCTCAGAGATGTATCTCTTTAATTTGTTTGTGTCTTTGTAATCGATAACGTTATCTTTTCCACAGAATACACAAACTTTTTTTCTTCTATGCATTGGGCGTCTCTTCATTGGAGCGCCTTCTTTGTCTGCTGCTTTATTGAAAGCCATGATAATTACCTCCTGTTAAACTTAATTGAATGGTAACTCTTCATCAATTCCATCCGGAATGTTCATGAAGCCATCCCCTGCTGCGCTGCTGGGTGATGGTCTGTCCGCCGGTGTAAATCCTGAGTTGTCTCCGCCGCTGGCGTTCTTACTCTCTGCCAATT
>JAGAIK010000275.1 GCA_017626625.1 Roseburia sp. | reverse complement strand
TGTAACGTTTTTTGGTAATTTATCCCCGTCCTTCGTCCTGTCTGCAATGAAAAGCAGAACCGCTGTGGCAATCAGGCAAATCCCCGGTACAATCAAAATCTCTGATGCCAGCTCCACCGCATCGCCGCCCACCACGCCGATAATTCCGGTAGGTATGGTAGATACAATTATCAGCATGACAAATTTGCGGTAGCTGCTGTTTACAATTCTGCGGTAAGGAACTTTTTCGCCGGAAGTCCTGTTTTTAAAAAATAAGACTACATTCACTGCGGAATCCCGCACAATACAGCACCCCTCCACAATTAATTTCCAGATATCTTTATAGTATACCACACATATTGCCGCTAAGGTGCCCACATGGAGAAGCACATCAAATAAAATTCCGGTGTCCGTATCCACGCCAAATATAATTTTAAATATTGCCAGATGCCCGGAACTGCTCACCGGCAAAAATTCCGTCAATCCCTGGATAATTCCCATCAAAATCGCCTGTAATAATGACATTTCTGCCTCCTTTGTACTGTAATAGGAACGCTGTTTTTGCGTTCCTATTATCATATCATATTTGAGGCAGATTGTCATTAACTGGTTTTTACGATTTTATCACGATTTGTTTTCAAAAATATTTCCGGAATTTTTTTTGCGTTCCTCTATCATGGCGTGCAGTTTCTCAAATGCCTGGGAAATTCCGCCGACTTCGTCAATCAGACCTTCCTCCACCGCCTCTTTTCCCACCAGAATGGTCCCTAAATCCTTCGTCAGGATTCCGGTATTCATCATCAGTTTTTCCAGCCTGCCCTCTTCCGCCTTCGAATGGCTGCTGATAAACTTTAAAATGCGGTCCTGCATCTGCTTAAAATAATCATAAGTGGGCTGTGCCCCGATAATCGTGCCATTCATACGCACCGGATGAATCACCATAGTTCCCGACGGCACAATAAAAGAATAATCGGTTGACACAGCCAGGGGAACTCCGATAGAATGGCTCCCTCCAAGCACCAAAGACACCGTTGGCTTGTGGATAGACGCCACCATCTCCGCAATAGCAAGCCCGCTCTCCACGTCACCCCCCACCGTATTTAACAAAAGCAGCAGCCCCTCCGAATCCTGATTGTCCTCAATCTCCGCCAACTTCGGCAGCACATGCTCATACTTAGTCGTTTTCGTCGTAGCCGGAAGACAGTCATGCCCTTCAATCTCCCCGATAATCGTCAACAAAGAAATCTTATTATTCTCCCGATTATTTTTCAAATCAATCTGTCCAAATTCCCGTATCTGTTCATTTTTCTTCTCCTGGTTTTCTTCCATAAAACTCCTGACCTCCTTTTTTCCTTTTTCATTTTTATTCTATTGCATTCTTTTTTGTGTCCTGTTTTAGTATGAAATTTTGATTCGAGGGTCAAATGGAGCGTTCAGTAACCGATATTGGTAGCCGGCACAACGCAGGTTCTGTTTTTGCGACTATGGGAAGAGATTAGATGTTCTTAGAAATCTGCCCGATACCCAGTAACGCCCAGCCACGGACGGCTGGGCGAGGTCCAATGGCGTCAGGGACGACGCCTTTGGACCGCTTACGTCCCTCTCCCGCCACCTCGGCAGCAGATTTCTTAGAACATCTTATCTCTGGAC
>JAGAIK010000274.1 GCA_017626625.1 Roseburia sp. | reverse complement strand
TTATCAAAGATTATTTGTAAAGCTCAACTAATCTCTGTAAGTGCTCATAACGAGCCTTTGCAGCTTCCTCAGATGCAGCAAAGAGTTTCTGTGCTCTCTCCGGGAATGCTCTTGTCAGACGGCTGTAACGTGTCTCGTTGTTTAAGAACTCCTGATAGGTTCCATCGCCCGGTTTAGAGGTCAATGTGAATGGGTTCTTGCCTTCTGCTTTTAACTCCGGATTGAATGAGAATAAGTTCCAGTAACCAGCAGCTACTGCTTTCTTCATCTCATCCTGGCAGTGGTTCATACCGCCTTTGACACCGTGTAACTCACAAGGAGCGTAACCGATGATTAAAGAAGGTCCGTTGTAAGCCTCAGCCTCAGCTAAAACTTTAACAGCCTGAGCCATATTTGCACCAAGAGCGATCTGTGCTACATATACATAGCCATAGCTCATAGCGATTTCTGCAAGGCTCTTCTTGCCGATATCTTTACCAGCAGCGGCGAACTGACAAACCTCACCGATGTTGGAAGCCTTAGAAGCCTGACCACCTGTATTAGAGTACATCTCAGTATCGAATACCATAACGTTTACGTTCTCGCCGGAAGCAAGTACGTGGTCTAATCCGCCAAATCCGATATCGTATGCCCAACCGTCACCACCGAAGATCCATACGGATTTCTTAGCGAGGTAATCTTTCTTCTCAAGAGCAGCTTTTGCGTCCGGACATCCGGCTGCTGCAGCTTTCTCTAACTCTGCAACAAGTGCTTCTGTAGCAGGTGTATTTGCTTTGGTATCATTCTTTGTCTCAGCAAATTTCTCATAAGCTGCTTTTAACTCTGCACTTGCTTTATCAGATGTAGCACATTTCTCAGCAGAAGCGATCGCCTGCTCACGAAGTACTCTCTGACCAATCTCCATACCTAAACCGTGCTGTGCATTGTCCTCGAATAAGGAGTTTGCCCAAGCCGGTCCTTTCTTGGAATCTTTGTTTACAGTATATGGTGATGTAGCAGCCGGACCACCCCAGATAGAAGAACATCCGGTAGCGTTGGAGATGTACATATGCTCACCAAATAACTGTGTGATTAAACGAGCGTAAGATGTTTCAGCACATCCTGCACAGGAACCTGAGAACTCAAGTAACGGCTGGTTGAACTGAGAACCTTTTACAGTGTTGTCTGCCGGCATACCAGGTTTCTTGCCAACGTTTGCTACTAAGTAGTCAAATACTGGCTGCTCTGCTGCCTGAGACTCCTGCGGAACCATCTCGATAGCGCCAACAGGACATACAGTGATACACTCACCACATCCCATACAGTCTAACGGAGATACGCTCATGGTATATTTGTACTCGCCTGCCTTTGGTTTGGTATCAGCAAGTTTGATGTTGGAAGGAGCTGCTTTCACCTCGTCCTCACTTAACATGAACGGACGAATGGTTGCATGGGAACATACGAATGCACACTGGTTACACTGAATACATTTCTCAGCATCCCAGGTAGGAACGGTAACTGCGGTACCACGTTTCTCGTATGCTACTGCACCGTGCTCGAACTGTCCGTCCGGGTTGCCCATGAATGCAGATACCGGTAAAGAATCGCCGTCCATTAAGGAAATCGGGTTCATTAACTCTTTTACCATCTTCACTGTCTCAGGACGTCCCTGTAACTCAGCCGGAGCCGGATCTGCTGCCGGGTTAGACCAGGAAGCCGGGATTTCAACCTTATGTACAGCGTCTACACCAGCATCGATTGCTTTGTAGTTCATCTCTACAACGGCGTCACCCTTCTTACCATAGGATTTCTTAGCAGCCTGTTTCATAAAGTCTACTGCTTCTTCGATTGGCATAACATTTGCTAATTTGAAGAATGCAGACTGTAAAATAGTATTGGTACGTTTGCCCATACCGATTTCGATTGCTTTGTCAATCGCATTGATGGTATATAACTGAATGTTGTTGTCAGCGATATATTTCTTTGCTTCTGCATTTAAGTGATGCTCTAACTCTTCGTCAGACCACTGGCAGTTAATCATGAATACTCCGCCTGGTTTTACATCCTGTACCATCTTGAAGCCTTTTGTTACATAAGATGGGTTGTGGCAAGCTACGAAGTCTGCCTGGTTGATGTAATATGGGCTCTTGATTGGCTTGTCACCAAATCTTAAGTGGGAAATGGTTACACCACCGGTTTTCTTAGAGTCATACTGGAAGTATGCCTGGATGTATTTGTCTGTGTGGTCACCGATAATCTTTGTAGAGTTCTTGTTCGCACCTACAGTACCGTCTCCACCGAGACCCCAGAACTTACACTCTACCGTACCTGCTGCAGATGTGATAGGAGCCGGTTTTACCTCCGGTAAGCTTAAGTTGGTTACATCGTCTACGATACCGATAGTGAAACGAGCCTTTGGAGCGTCTTTCTCTAACTCTTTGTATACAGCGAATACACTTGAAGGAGGAGTATCTTTAGAACATAAACCGTAACGTCCTGCTGTTAATACGATGGTGTCGAGACCTGCCTCACGAAGTGTGGTAGCAACATCAAGGTATAACGGATCGCCAAGTGCGCCAGGCTCTTTTGTTCTGTCAAGAACAGCAACCTTCTTTACTGTCTTAGGAAGAACTTTTAAGAAGGACTCAGATACCCATGGACGGTATAAACGAACTTTTACTAAGCCGACTTTCTCTCCCTTAGCTGTTAAGTAATCAATAACTTCTTCTGCTACGTCGTTGATGGAACCCATAGCTACGATTACGCGCTCTGCGTCCGGTGCTCCGTAGTAGTTGAATAAATCATAGTTTGTACCTAATTTCTCGTTGACTTTTGCCATATATTTCTCAACGATAGCAGGCAGCTCGTTGTAAGCTGTGTTACAAGCCTCACGATGCTGGAAGAAAACGTCACCGTTCTCATGAGAACCACGCATAGCCGGATGCTCCGGATTTAACGCATGTGCACGGAATGCTGCTACAGCGTCCATGTTGCACATCTCTTTTAAGTCTGCGTAATCCCATTTCTCGATTTTCTGAATCTCATGGGAAGTACGGAAACCGTCAAAGAAGTTGATGAACGGAACTTTTCCCTCGATGGTTGCCAAGTGTGCAACCGGGCTTAAGTCCATAACTTCCTGCGGGTTGGTCTCACATAACATAGCGAAACCTGTCTGACGGCAGGCATATACGTCACTGTGGTCACCGAAGATATTTAAAGACTGGGTAGCAACGGTACGTGCAGATACATCGAATACACATGGAAGCTGCTCACCAGCGATTTTGTACATGTTAGGTATCATTAATAAAAGACCCTGAGAAGCGGTGAAGGTGGTGGTTAATGCACCTGCTGCAAGGGAACCGTGTACGGCGCCTGCTGCACCTGCCTCAGACTCCATCTCTACGACTTTCACCTGATTTCCGAAAATATTCTCCTGTCCTGCTGCAGACCACTGATCTACGGTATCTGCCATCGGGCTGGATGGTGTAATTGGGTAAATAGCTGCAACATCAGTAAAGGCATAAGCTACGTGAGCTGCCGCTGTATTACCGTCCATTGACTGTTTTGCTCTGGACATTACTAATTCCTCCTTATTCTAATGAATTAATAGACTGTCTCTTGCATTTTGAAAATTCATGTGCCCGGCAATCTCTGCCTAAAAAATGCAATTATCGACTTATGAATTATTTTATCATTTAAAAGGGCGGTTGTAAAGGTTTCAGACTGTACGAAAACAAGTGCAATTTAAAAAATTATATATATTTCTTTTCAAATTCTTCGACAGAAATCGGCTTGTCCACCAGATACCCCTGGCCGTATTTAAAACCACAGCCGCTTAAGAACTCCAACTGTTCCTCCGTCTCGATTCCCTCAAAAATAACCTCTTCCTTCGCCGAATGGATAAACTGCCCCATATAGGAGACAAATTTCCGCTGCTCGCTTAAATTTATCTTATCGGTGAAGCTCTTGTCAATTTTAATGACATTTGCCGGAATTTCCAGCAAAACGCTGAGGGAAGAGTAGCCCGTCCCGAAATCGTCAATGGCAATCCGGTAGCCCAGTTCCTCTAACTTCATCAGGCACTGTTTGAGTCCCTGCAGATTTTCCACAATGACTCCTTCCGTAATTTCAATCTCGATATATTTCGGCTCAATTCCATACCGCTTCATGGTACTCTCCAGCCGTTCGATGAAATCTTCCCCGCCGTTCTCGAAATTCTTTCTGGAAAAATTGGTGGAAACGGTAATCAGTTGTTTTCCCGCCTTTTTCCATCTCCGCATCACCCGCAGCAACTGTTCTAAAATATAGAAATCTAAGTCCACGATATACCCGATATTTTCCAGGGGCGGAATGAATTTCACCGGGGGAACCAGACTCCCCTCCGGCGTCCGCCATCTCGCCAACGCCTCCGCCCCGTACACCTTCCGTTCGTCTAACAGGAACTTGGGCTGTAAGAACATTTCAAACTCACCCTTCTGCAGTGCGGCGTAAAATCTTCCCGTCACATGAATTTCATCATCACGCTTTGCCCGGAAACTTTCATGGTAAACACAGTATTTGATGCTGCCGGACTCCTTCGCCTGTTTTCTGGCTAAGTTTGAGCTTTCCAGAATGGAGTCAAAGCCCTCTTTCGGGTTGTCAATATAGTAAATTCCCACGGAAAGCCGCATACTCGCCGCAGGATATTTCCGTTTCTGCTGGGCTTCAAAATATTCTTTGGCAGAAGAAACGTTCTTTAAAATTTCCTCCTTATCGGCTCCCTTTACCAGCAGCACAAAATAATCGGAATACATCCGGCAGGCAAAGGACACCTGCTCTAACCTCCCCACCAGTTGTCCAAATTCCTTTAAAATCCGGTCGCCCACCGTAAGCCCGAAATTCTCGTTCACGTAGGAGAAATTGTTGATATCCACATGCACCATGGCATACTGGCAGTGAGCAGCCCCCTCTTTCGCCTCCCAGGCTAACAGTTCCTCCGTCCTGCTGCGGAAAGTTTCTAAATTATAAAGCCCGGTCAGCTTGTCACGGCTCTGTAAATGGCGGATTTCTTTCTGGTCGTCGCTTAATTTATTGCGGAGCGTGACAAACACTGCCACGACACGGCTCAATTCACTATAGGTCATCCGTTCCGTCTCGTCAAAAATCCGCTCCTTCTGACGGCTTCCTAAAAACAGGCAGCCGGTATGACTGTTTCCGTATTCAAATTTAATTCCCGCCAGATAGCAGATTCTCCTGTCCCCGGTGTTCCAGTTTTCATAGAGAACCGGCGGCTCGTCCGCTTCTTTTTCTTTTACCAGAACAAACTCTCCCGGAGCAGCCTCCTCAAATGCCCGAATACTCCTTTGCATTACCGTATTTTCATAAACCTGTCCGAAATTGCTCCAATAATTGGTCAGCTTCATCTGCTGCGCTTCATCTTCATACTCCACCACCGACAGCATGTCCAGATGATACTTCTTTCCAATCTGCTCTAACAGCACATTTAAGGAACCGTTCATATCCTTCGCATGGGAAAGCAGGCTGAATGCCACATTCATAAAGTCCTTGTCAATCTCCTGTCTCTTTTCAAAGACCGCGTCCACCTGTTTCTCCCCTCTGACATTGTCGTACGCATGATTTCCGTCCTGGGCAAGGGAATAGCTGTTTTTCCCTGTCCGTTTGATATGGTACATCGCACGGTCCGCCATCTGAAACAGACTGCTGTAATCCTCTCCGTCCACGCCGTAAACAGCCACGCCCACGCTTAAGGTTACATTGACCACGGCATCATCACCGATTAACTGCTTTCCACTGCCGCTGCAAAGTTCCCTTGCCTTTTCCACAGCGCCCTCTAAGGTGGTATTTTTCATAAATACTAAAAATTCGTCTCCGCCGACCCTGCCCACAATATCCGTCTCCCGGAAATGCTCCTGTATCAGTTGGGCAATGTCGGAAATCACGGTATCGCCCACCGTATGACCAAAAGTATCGTTTACCCTCTTAAAGTTGTCAATGTCAATGAGGAACAGCACCTGGGTGCCTTCCGGCTTCTCCGAAATATATTTTTTCACCTCTTCCCCGGTTGCTACCTTGTTTAGCAGGCGGGTCAGGGGGTCTAAGCGCATTTCCTCGGAGAGTTTCTCCTGTATTTTCCTGTCGGAACTGATATCGTAACTTCTCCCGAT
>JAGAIK010000273.1 GCA_017626625.1 Roseburia sp. | reverse complement strand
GTGGGGTCCCATTTGATTTCGCCTTCGAAACCTATGACTTTGGCTACCAGTTCGGTGAGTTCTTTGATGGTAAGCTCTTTTCCGGTTCCCAAGTTGACGGTTTCGTTGCCGCTGTAGGTATTCATGAGGAAAACGCAGGCATCGGCGAGGTCGTCTACGTATAAGAACTCTCTTAAGGGTGTTCCGGTGCCCCAGCAGGTTACTTCTTTAGCGCCGGATACCTTGGCTTCGTGGAAACGGCGGATTAATGCGGGGAGTACGTGGGAGTGCTCGGGGTGGTAGTTGTCGTTGGGTCCGTAAAGGTTGGTTGGCATGACGGAGATGTAGTCTGTGCCGTACTGTTTGTTTAAGTATTCACAGTATTTTAAGCCGCTGATTTTTGCCAAAGCATAGGCCTCGTTGGTTTTCTCTAATTCACTGGTGAGAAGGCAGCTTTCCGGCATGGGCTGGGGAGCCATGCGGGGGTAAATGCAGGAAGAGCCTAAAAACATGAGTTTTTTACAGCCGTTTTTCCAGGCTTCGTGGATTACGTTCATCTCCAAGGTCATGTTGTCATACATGAAATCTGCAAGGGCTTCGCTGTTTGCCATGATACCGCCTACCTTGGCTGCTGCAAGGAATACATAGTCCGGTTTTTCTTCGGCGAAAAACTGCTCTACCTCTGCCTGACGGCAGAGATTTAATTCTTTATGGGTTCTGGTGATAATATTGTGATATCCTTCTTTTTCTAACTGACGGACAATGGCGGAGCCTACCATGCCCCGGTGTCCTGCCACATATATTTTTGCATCTTTTTCCATGTTTCTTTTCTCCTTGTATCACTTTGGGGAAGAATGCTATTTCTGGCATCCTTCCCTGTAAAACTAACTTTTAACTTTGCCTGCGGAACTCCCGCAGCATCGGTTTTAAAGTTTTTTATGCTTCTTTTTTGACTAATTCCATGTCATGTCTTACCATGATTTTTACTAATTCTTCAAAGGTTGTTTTGGTGGGGTTCCAGCCTAATTCTGTCTTTGCCTTGGTGGGGTCTCCCCAGAGGTTTACAACGTCGGTGGGGCGGTAGAACTCTTCTGCCACTTCGATGACCACTTTTCCTGTGGCTTTGTCGATCCCCACTTCTTCCATGCCCTCGCCCTTGAACTCTAATTCGATTCCTGCTTCGCGGAATGCGTACTCACAAAATTCACGGACGGAATGCTGTACTCCGGTTGCGATTACGAAATCCTCCGGCTTATCATTCTGCAAAATCAGCCACATACATTCTACGTAATCCTTTGCATAGCCCCAGTCACGCAGGGAGGATAAATTTCCAAGGTATAATTTGTCCTGTTTGCCCTGGGCGATTCTTGCGGCTGCAAGGGAGATTTTTCTGGTCACGAAGGTTTCTCCACGGCGCTCAGACTCATGGTTAAATAAGATACCGCTGCAGCAGAACATGTTGTATGCCTCACGGTACTCCTTAACAATCCAGAAGCCGTACTGTTTTGCCACTGCATAGGGGCTGTAGGGGTGGAAAGGAGTTGTCTCACGCTGGGGAACTTCCTCTACTTTTCCGTATAATTCGGAGGTGGAAGCCTGATAGATACGGCAGGTTTTCTCCAGACCGCAGAGACGTACTGCCTCTAATACACGGAGAACCCCGGTGGCTACCACGTCAGCGGTATACTCTGGAACGTCAAAGCTGACACCCACATGGCTCTGGGCTGCAAGATTATAAATCTCATCCGGCTTAATCGTTCCCACCAGACGCACAATGCTCATGGAATCGGAAAGGTCGCCGTAGTGTACATGAAAATCGGGATTGCCTTCTAAATGCTCTATTCTCTCTCTTCTCTCGGTGGAAGCACGGCGTATCATGCCGTGAACCTCGTAGCCTTTCTCTAAAAGGAACTCTGCTAAATAGCTGCCGTCCTGACCCGTAACACCTGTAATTAACGCTTTTTTACTCATTGACTGTTCTCCTTTTCTCTGTTTGTCTTTTTCTCTATACTATAATTATTTTGCTAACTTACTTTTTTAAGCCGTTGTATAGGATAATTCAATTTCAGGAATTTTACAATTGAATATATTGGCTTAAAATAGTATTATATTGCTATCACTTTAAAATGCGGGAGAGATACTTATGAATAAACCTTTTTTTGAAAAATATAAAACCTCAGAAGTCACCAATACCCGAAGCGTCATCAATACTCCCACCGCCTTTACCAGGGAAAATTTCTTTTACATCCAGGAAGCAGGCTATTTAAAAAGCTTAAAATCCCATTTGAGCCGGCGGAAGGGATTAGATTCCTATCTTTTTTTTGTGGTTCTCTCCGGCAGCGGAAGCGTTTCCTACCGGGAGCCTTCCTCTGCGGGAGCTATGGTGACGGTGCCTGCCAGTACCGGGGACTGTTTTTATTTAGACTGCTCCGGGGAATACACCCATATCAGCACCGATGAGGACCCCTGGGAACTGCTGTGGATTCATTTTTACGGTCCCCAGTCCGCCGCTTATTATACGTATTTCCGGGAACACCACAACTGGCAGTTCCGCTCCTGCCATTTTACGGAGCTGATTGCTGCCATTGAAAATATTATTCACTATAACGAAGAGCCTACCGATGATACGGCTCTTCTGACGGCACAGCAGATTGTGAATATTCTGACGCTCATTTGTACCGAGTCCGATGACAGGAATGAGCTGCTTTCGGATAAGCTTAAAACTATTCTCCACTATTTAGACGAACACTATACGGAAAATATTTCGTTAGACCGGCTGGCGGAGCAGTTTTTTATCAGTAAGTATTATCTTTCCAGGGAATTTAAGAAGGAATTTGGGACGACGATTATTCAGTATGTTCTGGCGAAGAAGATTAGCCATGCGAAGGAGCTGCTGCGGTACAGTAATGCTTCGATTGAGGAGATTGCGCGGATGTGCGGGATAGAGGATGCGAGTTATTTCAATAAGGTGTTTAAGAAGATGGAGGGGTGTACGGCTTCGGAGTACCGGAGGCGGTGGTGAGGCGGCGGAATGGCGCAGGGTGGGGCTGGGTGAACGGTGAAGGCGACAGATGGCGCAGGGCGGGGCTGGGGCAACGGTGAGACGGCAGATGGCGCAGGACGGGGCTGGTTTTGTTCCGATGTACGGAGATAAGAAGTTCTAAGAAATCTGCGGACGGGTTATGAAAGAGGGACGTAAACGGTTCAAGGGCGCCCTCCATGGCGCCGTTGGACCTCGCCCAGCCTTCCGTGGCTGGGCGTTACTGGATATTGTGCAGATTTCTAAGAACTTCTAAGCTCCTCCCATAGTCTCAACACCAGCCCCGTCCTGCGCCATCTGCCCTTTTCAGTTATCGACAGCCCGCCCTGCGTCATCTGCCTTTTTCAGTTATCGACTGTCTGCTCTGCGTCATATGCTTTTTTCGGTGATTAGGTACATGATTTGTAATATCTGCTAAAAAGGGTGCGGACATGGGAAATGTCTGCACCCTTTTTGGTTTTTCTGTCTAAATCGGACTGAAAGATTTTGTTATTCAGTTTAACAAGCCCAGTTTTGCTAATACTTTTCCGCCTAATTTGCCAACCTTTAGCCAGAAACGATACAGTATATCTGCCAGTTTTTCTTCGAGGCGTCCGAATATCGTCACGCGGAGCCAGTCGATGATGGTGCCCATAGCTATCAGCAGGACGCAGATGCCTAGCAGGATAAATTCGTGCCAGTTGCTTTCGTTCCATGCCAGGTAGTTGAACATATAGGCAGTGATAATGCCGCGGAGGGTCCATTCCATGGTGAATACTGCGGGGACGTGGGAGGCGGCGGCATTCACCCACTTGCTTTCAAAGTGAATTTCTTTAAACAGCAGGAAAATGCACACGGAAGCTGCTATGGTAAAGAGGGTGTTGTCTCTTGCAAAGCGGTTCTGGACGGTTCCGGTAACTATATAGAGGGCGCCGTTTAAAGCGATACAGGCAAGGGAAATCACAAGATAGGCTCCCACCAGTTTTGACCGGGTATATGTCCTTTTATCCTCATGCAGTCTGATATAACGTCCTATCAGATACAGCAGGGTCATGTTTACAATTCCTTTTCCGCCGTCCTGGGTGATGTCGAAAAAGCAGACGGTGGTGATTCCGGAAAAAATAATCAGCATGGTCAGCAGCAGTTTTCTGAAATTTTCCTTGCTCAGGCGTTCTACAAACTCGTTTAAAAACGGGCTTAGGAATGCGAGGGCAAAGTAGCAGGTGAAATACCAGGAATTACGTCCGATAACCGGAAATACATAGGATAAAATCTGCTCCCCGCCATAGCTTTGGGCTTCTCCCCACAGAAAACGGAGTGCCAGACCAATCCAGCAATAGAAAATGAGCATTAAGTCCAACTGTATCATTTTTTTCGGTTTTAAGCGTATTCCAAAGTAGCCTGAAATCAGGACGAATACCGGAACACCCACATTTCCGATGGTTTCTATGACAATGCAGAGCCAGGCGCTCAGTTCATTGTTGCGGTAGCTGCTGGCGCCGTGCATCCAGAAAATCAATAACAATGCCACAAGGCGGAGCAGCTCCAGTCCCGAATCCCGTTGTTTTTTCTCCATGTTTCTCCTCTTTTCCACACTGTATTTACACAGCGATTTTTTATCCTTATGCTCTCCGGCAAAACTTACTTTAAATAACTGTTTTATTTTTCCTGTCGGACAGGCAGATTTTATCTTAGCAATGGCAGTGCCTGCAAAACTTACCTTAGGCAGTTATCTTTCTGTCGGACAGGCTGGCTTTTATCTTTGCAATGACTGCGCCTGCGATTAATGCTGCTGTCACTGCCACTGTGACACGGACTGCCACATAAATCCATTCCGCCGCCCCGGTGAGGGAGGCTACGTCGATGAAACGCCTTGCCACCTGTTCAAACAGCTCTAACCCCAGCATATGAAGGCACAACAGCTCAATGGTGTGGGTTCCGAGATATCTTAAAAAACGATTGATTTTTAATGTTTCCGTCCATTTGCAGACCCAGATACAGAGGGTGGAACCTGTCACGGAAATAATCAGGAAAAACGGTACGCTTAAGCTGTCAAACCTTCCATATTCCCGGATAGACATGTTTAACCGCCCGTTGAAAATCACCAGTCCCACATAAAGGACAAGGTTTACCGCCACCAGCCACCAGGAAGTTTTCTTTTCAAAAAACTGCATTTTCCGCATCCAGGCGCCGATTAACATTAAAACGGTTGCAATGCCTGCAATGTCAATGCTCCAGGGCAAAAGGACAGGCAGCTCGTTTAACAGCATGGTGGCTGCCAGCAAAAGGACAGAGACGATTACTGTGATTTTCATATCCGACAGGCATTTTTCCGCAATCCGGTAAAATAACAGGGAAGTTACAAAAAATGCGGTGAGATACCACATTGCCCCGTTTGCTATATCCAGAAGATATACATTTTCTGTGGTTTCCGTGGTCTTATAAAGACAGAACCGGGAATAAAAGACGCCAAAAAGGGACTGCTTGAGTGCAGGCACATCCCGGCGCATGGTGGCATAAAAGCACCACAGCAGGGCGCTGTAGCCAAAATAGGGCACCAGCAGACGTTTTGCCTTCTTTTTTATCGTCTCCCCATAGGAGCGCCCTCCCGGCTGATATAGATAACCGGAAATAATGAAAAATACCTGAATGTAATAAAAAATCAGAAAGCTGCTAAGTCCATGGGCATGGGAAATCATCACTAAAAGCAATGCCAGCCCCCTCGCCGCATCCAGATAATTATATTTTACTTTTTCCATACCGTTACTGCCCCTTTCTCATGGTTAGCCGCAAAAACTTAAAATTCGTCACAAGGTAGCGTTTAAAGAGACGTTTCGGGTCCTGCAGCAGGCGGTACAGCCACTCTAAACTCATTTTCTGCATCCACACGGGCGCCCGCTTGATGGTTCCCGCATAATAGTCAAATCCGGCTCCCACGCCAATCATCACGCCGGATACCTTACCCTGGTGCTCATACATCCAGCGTTCCTGTTTCGGGGCGCCAAGCCCCACCCAGATAATATCCGCTCCTGCCTCATTGATTTTCTGAACCGCAGCCTCATCTTCCTCCGCCGACAGCGGACGGAAGGGCGGCGACACCATACCCGCAATGATAAGGTCTTTGTACTGTGCCGGAAGCTTTTCCGACAGCACCTTTATGGTTTCCTCCGTTCCCCCATAAAAATAATGGCGCAGCCCGTTGTTTC
The DNA here is from genome assembly GCA_017626625.1 of Roseburia sp. Taxonomy (GTDB): domain Bacteria; phylum Bacillota; class Clostridia; order Lachnospirales; family Lachnospiraceae; genus Roseburia. The sequence goes on along the minus strand of JAGAIK010000273.1, from coordinate 2,595 downwards.
TCGCAAACAGCTCCCCCATCAAATCCGGTCCCGTCACCCGTTCCGCCTCCGGGAACCCATGCTTTTTAGAATAGATGGATAAGGGTTTCCCGTCCGGCAGTGCAGCCGCCGCACTGTTCTGAATCTTCTGATACTCCCTGTCCTCATACCCCGTCACCGTGGTATGAACATTAGAAACACAGATATAGTTTCCCCGGAGTTCCTCTATATTGTTTTCTATATAAGCCACAACCTCTGCCATATTTGTAACAGCAATATTCGTTCCTAAAATATTACACGTTTTCATCTTTTCCCCTATCTGACTGAAATTCCCAAATCCGTACTCCACAGCCTTTTTCTGTTTACTTATGGCTGCTTCACACAGTACTCCAGCTCCACATTTCCCATAATAGACGGAATCAGGCTGAAGGTGCTCTGGTAGCTTCCCAGAATCTTCCGGCACTTTGACAGGCACAGCATATCCACCAGAGCATCCTGAATCCCAGCCTTAGAATCCCGGTCGAGCACCTTTTCTTCATAGACAATCAGCTTTTCCGCCGGAAAATACTGTTTCAGTTCCTCAATGGCGGAAGCATCGTCCGTGGTCACATAAAAATCCGCATCCTGTCCCTCCGCCTGCATTTTCTCCACAAATAAAGCCAGTGGACTGTTTTTTATCGCCTCCACATGGTCGGTTCTCCGGATATGAACCCCCACCGTCTTCTCACTGATTCGGGAAAACACGCTGTCTCCCCTCTGCAAAACCTCTTTCCCCGGTTTCAGAAAGGAAAAGCTTTCCGCTCCAATCTCACAAAGATTCGTATAAGACTTAATATAACTCACCGGCTCCTGCGCCACCATCAGCTTTACCTTCTCAAAGCCCCCGGTGCTCTTCGCCTCTGCAATCTCGTCACACTCTAAAAACCGGTCCGCCATTCCCCGGTACTTCTTCTTAAGCCGATTGCTCTTTAAATTCTCCAAAACCCCGTTTTTCCAGCCCATCTCACTAATCTCAACCACAGGCACGCCCATCTCAAACAAATCCTCCGAGCGTATCGCGCACCCCACTTCTCTCTTCCATACCACCATCAGCTCTTTTCCCAGCTTCCTGCTCAGTTCATAAGCCGACACCATAGCCAGCATCCGGTTCCCCAACCCCGCACACGGCTCAATGATCATCATATTATCCTTCTTTAAATCCATTTCCAACCCACCTCACAGCTTACTCATGCTTCCCCGTATCAACCACCACAGAACCATTTTCCACCTTATAAACGATATCGCAGTTGCGGATTGTGGACAGTCTGTGCGCAATAATCAGCAGCGTCATCTTTCCCTGTAAACTGTCAATGGCTTCCATAACCGCAGCCTCCGTCTCATTGTCAAGGGCTGAGGTTGCCTCATCTAACACCAGAATCTCCGGTTTTCGGTAAAGCGCCCTGGCAATGCCGATACGCTGTCTCTGTCCGCCGGAAATACGCACTCCGGCTTCGCCGATGACGGTGTCAAGCCCGTCTTCCATTTCCCTTACCAGACCGTCTAACTGTGCCTGGCGCAACGCCTCCCAGATATCCTCATCGTTGATGTTCTCCTTCACGCCGAAGGCAATATTGTTTCGGATGGTATCGTCTAACATATAAATGGTCTGGGGGATATAGCCAATCTTATCATGCCAGCCCCGCAGCGCCGTCTGGATATCCGTATCGTCCGCCTTGATGACACCCTTCTGGGGAGTCAGCACGCCTAAAATCAAATCTACAAATGTGGTCTTTCCTGCGCCGGAGGGTCCGATAAACGCCACGGAGGTATTCTTCGGAATGGTCACATTGACGTCCTTTAACACCGGTTCCTCCACATTAGGATAGGTAAATTCCATATGCTCCACACGGATTTCTTTTTCTAAGGAAATCTTTTTTCCGCTCTCCTTCTTTGCCCGTGCCTCTTCCATCTTTTCTTTGTTGGCTGCAATCTCACGGTACTCGTCACAGATTTTATCAATGACAACGCCGTTGTGGATAATTGCTGCATAGTAGGAAGAAATCTTGTTGACGGAGGGCAGCAATTTAAAGGCTGCCACCGCAAATACACCCAGCACTACGATAAAATGCTGGCCATCCGCCGTTCCCCCTGCCACTTTCACGATAATCATTGCCATCAGTCCCGCAATGGCAAGGGCTTCAATAATAGGCTTCGGCAGAGAGCTTAAAAACGCATTCTGCTTGATGACATAGGTATAAATTTCATTCTGCTTCTCAAAATCCTGCTCAAAATACTCTTCCCGGTTGGCGATTTTGATTTCCTTGATGCCGCCGAATGCCTGCTGCATACATTTGAGCATTCCTGCGGAGTAGGTTCTTCTGTCGCTGCCGTAACCCTCTAAAATCTTTTTCAGCCCCTTGACCAGAATAAGCATCATGATGCCAAGGCTGATAACCACGCCAAGGGTAATCACCGGGTCCGTCACCACCAGGGTAATAATCAGAACCACCGATACACACAATTCGGACGCAAGCTGCAGTGCGTTTAAAACTGCGGTATAAAACATTTCCGGGTCGGTATTGATATTACGAATCAGCTCGGAGCTGTTTAAATTCAGGAAAAAAGTGTATTCCTGCC
>JAGAIK010000272.1 GCA_017626625.1 Roseburia sp. | reverse complement strand
TATCCGCAGGGAATGAGGCGGCAGTTCTCTATTCCGTCAGTTTATGATACAGCTTTCCGTATTCCTGAACGGATTTCTCCCAGGAGAAATCCTGCTGCATTCCCTGTTTTACCAGTTGTTTCCAGGCGTCTTTCTTTCCATAATAAACACTCATGGCATATTGAATGGTATGGAGCATCTCATGGGCATTATAATTGGCAAAGGAAAAGCCTGTCCCCTCTCCCGTATATTCATTATAAGCTACTACCGTGTCTTTAAGACCTCCCGTCTCACGGACAATGGGCACCGTGCCGTAGCGCAGGCTCATCAACTGGCTGAGTCCGCAGGGCTCAAACAGGGAAGGCATTAAAAAGCCGTCGCAGGAACCGTAAATCTGATGTGCCAGACTCTCGGAATAGCCGATGGTAACGCTGAGCTTCTGGGGATATTTCCCTGCAAAATACCGCAGCATATCCTGGTATTGGTTCTCTCCGGTTCCCACAATGGCGAGCTGTATCTTTTCCTTCGCCAAAAGCTCGTCCATAATATAGGCAATCAAATCAAATCCCTTCTGGTCCGTCATTCTCGATACCATACCCAGAAGAAATACCTTGTCGTCCACCGGAAGCCCCAACGCCCGCTGCAGCTCCGCCTTATTTTTTGCCTTGCCTGACATATCCGCAGCACTGTAGTGATGACCGATGTAATTATCCTTTTGGGGGTTATACTCTTCATAGTCCAACCCGTTTAAAATACCGTACAGTTTCTCCCGGCAGGCATACAAAAGACCGTCTAAGCCCTCACCGCCCTCCGGTGTGGTAATCTCATAGGCGTAGGTAGGGCTTACCGTGGTGACCGCATCTCCGTAGACAATACCACCTTTTAAGTAATTCGCCTCCCCGTAAGACTCCAGCTTATCCGCCGTAAATATCTGTTTCGGCAGTCCGGTAATATCCATCACTGCCGGGAGCATCCACCTTCCCTGGAATTTCAGGTTGTGAATGGAAAAGACCGTCTTAATTCCTGCGTAATAGTGCTCGTCCCCATACAATGTCCGCAGGAACACCGGAATCAGACCTGTCTGCCAGTCATGGCAGTGAATTACATCCGGGCAGAAATCCAGATAGGGCAGCGCCTCTAAAACCGCCTTGGAAAAATAGGCAAATTTTTCCACATCTTCATAGATATTGTTATAGGGCTTATTTCCGGCAAAATAAAATTCGTTATCCACCAGATAATAGGTGATACCCTCATATTTCGTCTCAAAAATACCCACGTACTGCTGCCGCCAGCTTAAATTTACATAAAAATGGCATAAAAAATGAAGCTGTCCTTTCCACTTTTCGTCCATGCAGGCATATTTCGGTAAGATAACACGCACATCGTATTCCTTCTTATCAAAATAACGCGGCAGCGAGCCGGTTACATCTGCAAGTCCTCCGGTTTTCATGAAAGGCACAGCCTCGGATGTAGCAAATAATATTTTTTTCATGTTATAACCCTCCAAACTCCAAGTTTTTCCTTGAAATCTCAGAAATATTATAACTCTTTTTTCACTTTCTGAAAAGCCTTAATACATTTTATATTCCAAACGGATTCGGTCTGTAATCAGGGCAATAAACTCCGAATTGGTCGGCTTTCCCTTGCCGTTGTGAATGGTATAGCCAAACATCTCATCTATGGTATCCATCTTTCCCCTGCTCCATGCAACCTCAATGGTATGGCGGATAGCACGCTCCACACGGCTTGAAGTGGTCTGGTACTTCTTTGCGATGGTGGGATAGAGAATTTTTGTAATGGAATTTAACATATCCATATCGTTCACTGACATCACAATGGCATCCCTTAAGTACTGGTATCCCTTAATATGTGCCGGAACTCCGATTTCATGGATAATCTCCGTCACATCCGACTCTAAGTTGCGCTCATTCAAATCTTCCTCACGCTCATAGGCATTTACCTTGCGTACCTCCTGAGGTTTTGCAGAAGTGCGCTGTTTCACATGCTTGATACGGTTTAACACCATATCATTGTCAAAGGGTTTCATAATATAGTAATCCGCACCCAGATTAAAGGCATCCTCTGTAATTTTCTCCTGACCAATGGCGCTGATAACAATGAAAAGCGGACGTTTTTTGATGGTTTTATCATGATTAAAACGGTCCAATACGCCAAGCCCGTCCAGCTTGGGCATGACAATATCCAGCAATACCACATCCGGTTCTTTTGTTTTTATCACATTATATGCTTCTTCCCCATCTTTTGCGGTTCCCACCACATTCAATTCGTCATCGCTTTCGATAATACTGCCTAACAACCGCAGCATTCTCTCATTATCATCGGCAATCGCTACATTTAATTTTTCCATTTTCAAGCCCTCCTGCGACAAAAATATTTGCTTTATGATGATACCGTTTTCGTCTTAAGCGATTTTGTCGAACTACGTCGTTAATATCAAAATTCCTGCATTCCACGCCAGCATCATTCACCTACATTTTTCTTTTTTCAATATGATACCATAATTTTCCGGGAAATCAAGCAAAAAGCGATAATATAAACTCATTTTTAACATTTCACCCCTGTGCTAACATTTTTTCGATAAAAATTCCATATCCCATGGAGGAATCTGACACAAACACGTGGGTCACCGCCCCAATCACATTTCCATTCTGAATAATGGGGCTGCCGCTCATGCCCTGTACAATGCCTCCTGTCAGTTCTAACAGCTCCGGGTCCGTGACCTTGAAAAGGATTCCCTTATTTTCCTCCGTATCGCTGTAATCTAGGCTTTCAATCTCAATTTCATAGGATTTCACCTCTCCGCTCAGAGAAGACAGCACATATGCCGTTCCTGGATGAATGTCCTGTTTATAGGTAACGCCATAGCTTTCTCCCATCTGAAGCTGATTTAAATTTCCATCCAGACTGCCGTAAATCCCCAGAGGAGTATTCTTTTCCACGCTGCCAAGACAGGCATCTTTCCGGTATTCAATAACCCCGGAGAGTTCCCCCGGACTGCCGTTTCCGCCTTTGCGTATGCCGATGATATTGGTGTGGTAAATCCATCCCTCCTCCATTTCCATCAGCGTTCCCGTCTCCCCGTCGCTGACCGCATGTCCCAGAGCCCCAAAGCTGCCGTCCTGTCTGTAGTAGGTAAGGGTTCCCACCCCTGCCAAGTCGTCCCTCACCCAGATGCCCAGCATATAGGTTCCGTTACTGCTCTCTGCGGGTTTTAAGGAAACCTCAATATATTCATCCCCCCGCATCACGCCTAAAACCTCTTTCTGCTGTCCGAAGGCATTGATTTTCTCGATTAAATCTTCTTTCTCCTCCACCTTTTCCCCGTTAATGCTGACAATGTAATCTCCCTTTTTCACCAGATTTTCTGCAGGCTTTACCGTTCCTTCTCCTTTCGTCTCCACCTCTCCGGTGCCGATAATCAGCACGCCCTCGGTTTTTACGTAAATACCGATAGGCATTCCGCTGGCATAGACGGTCTCCGGCTCCACCAGCATCACCTCCACGTCTTTTACCGGGAAAATTCCAAACAGCTTACAGGTCACCGTGTAGGAGGGATACTCTTTTCCGTTCTCCGCTATGGAGCCGGAGGGTGTCTCAAAAACCTCCCTGCTGTCCTCCTTAAGCACCAGACTCACAGGCACATCAAAATCATAGGAGAGTTCCTCCCCCATATTCACATAGATTTGGTCCGGCACCGCATCATGAAAGGACTTCACGGCAAACATTGCCACGAGAAAAAAGCCGAGATAAGTAATTTGTTTGATGATATTGTGATATTTTGCCATAATTTCCTCTCATTCTGCCGCAATGGGCGTTTTTTGTAAAATAAAAAAAGAGACACGGTTCCATTCGTATCTCCTTTTATTATGCGGCATATTTCTTTTTTCACTCCATATTTACTCTGTCAGTTCTTTCCAATCACTTTTTCCGCCTGATTCGCTCTCTGCCAGTCACTTAACTTTCCGGCATTCCATTTTTCAAACATTCCATTTTTTCTGTCCATTTAATGCTTCTTAGATGCCGCCAGCTCCTTCATCTCCCTGGCACTCTCTCTCACCGTGTCGGTAATCTCCACACCGCCAAGCATACGGGAAAGCTCCTCGATGATTTCCTCTCCCTCTAGCTGCCGGATGGTGGAAACGGTATTCTTGTTCCGGACCGATTTTTCAATCAGGTAATGAGCGTCCGCCATGGCTGCAATCTGGGGCAGATGGGTAATACAGATAATCTGGTGGTTTCTGCCTAACACGTTCATTTTTTCCGAAACCATCTGCGCCGTCCGCCCGCTGATACCGCTGTCGATTTCATCAAAAATCAGGGTTTCCACCGCATCCTGGTCCGCTAACACCGTCTTAATAGCCAGCATGATTCGGGAAAGCTCACCGCCGGAAGCCACTTTTCCCAAGGGCTTTACCGGTTCTCCCGGGTTGGTGGAAATGAGAAATTCTGCATCGTCAAAGCCGTTTGCCGTAAATCCCGCCAGCCGCTCAAATTTCATTTCAAAAATCACGTCTAAGAAATTTAAGTCCTTCAACGCTTCCGTCACCGCTTTCACCAGGGTTTTTGCGTATTTCTGCCGGACTTTTGAAACCTTCTCACTCGAAGCCGAAAGAGCCTGCTCTGCCTTCTTTACCTTATCCTTTAAGGTATTCAGGTAATTATCGTAATCCTGTAACTGCTCTAACCGTTTCTGTTTCTGCTCAAAGGTTTCTAACACCGCCGCAATGCTGCTGCCATATTTTGACTTTAAGTGATTCACCTCGTCTAACCGTTTCTCAATCTGATAAAAGGTTTCCTCGTCAAATTCGGTATCTTCCATATAAGCTGCGATTTCACGGTTAAAATCATTCAGCAGGTTATCAATTTCCAATAACTGCTGTTCTAAATTTTCTATTTTTTCATCATAAGAAGAGACGCTTCCAAGCTCCCTTAACGCCCGCCCGGTAAGCTCCGATGCCTGTTCCTCTCCTCCGGTGCACTGATAAGCTCCGCTTAACGCCTCCATGATTTTTTTGCCGTTTACAAATTTCCTGTAATCCGCTTCTAACTCCTCGTCCTCGCCCTCTTTTAAATCCGCCTCTTCTAACTCTTTGATTTCATACTCTAAAAGAGAAACTTCCCGCAGCCGTTCTTCTTCGTCCACATCTGCATTTTTCAGCTCCGTCTCTAACTGTCGGTAGATGCGGTAGTCTTTCGCCACTGCCTCCTTTAAGGGAGCTAACTCTTCTTTGGCATAATCGTCAAGAATCTCCAGATGCTTTTTTTTCGACAACAGCGACTGGTGCTCATGCTGTCCGTGAATGTCAATCAAAACCGCTGCAATTTCTTTCATTTTAGACGCGGGGACACTCTCCCCATTGACCTTTGCCGTACCTCTGCCTCCCACGATTTTCCGGCTTAAAATGACAGTATCGTCCTCCGGGAATACGTCTAATTCCGCCAACATCGCCTTCTGCTTTTCGCTGGTAACCGTAAAGATAAGCTCCACAAGGGCATTCTGTTCCCCGTCCCGCAGCATTTCCTTTTGTACCTTTTCCCCTAACGCTATATTGATGGAGCCAATGATAATGGACTTTCCAGCTCCCGTCTCACCGGAGAGGATATTTAACCCTTCAGAAAAATCCACTTCCGTTTCGTCAATCAACGCTAAATTTTTTACATGCAGATTTTGTAACAATCCTTACTCCTGCCTTTCCTCTATCATTTTCCGGAGACGCCCCATCACTGCCATGGCCTCCTCATTAGTGCGAATGGCACACATAATCGTATCATCCCCGGCGATGCAGCCTAAAATCTCATGGAAGCGCATGGCATCCACCGCCGCCGCCACCGCCATCGCCATTCCCGATACGGTTTTAATCACCAGAATATTCTGGGCTAAATCCATGGAAACAAAAGCATCCCGAAAGATTCGGATATATTTCTCGGACAAATCCTCCCCCGCCTCCTGCAGTGCCACATATTTCTGTCTGCCCTCTCTCGTGGCAACCTTGGTGAGCTTTAGTTCCCGGATATCCCGTGATACGGTTGCCTGGGTCACCTGAAAGCCCTCTTTTTCCAAAAGGTCGGAGAGTTCCTCCTGGGTTTCAATATTATTTTTCTGAATCAGTTCTAACAGTTTTGCCTGTCGTTTTGTTTTCATGCTTTCCTCACTTCTCATTTTCCTTTTCTGGCGGCTTATTCTGTAAAAAACGGGATTTTTCAAAAGCTGTGTACAAAAGTTTTTTAATTATAAGCCTGCATTTTCCTCCTCAATATTTCAAGAAAACTTTCTTTTTTCAGTTTGCAGATTCTTGTCATATCCTTCGCACGGTGTACGATAAATTTGTCCCCGACCTCTAACCTCACCGCATTGTCTCCGTCAAAACTGACCTCCACTGTCTCATCCTTCTGGGAACGTCTTTTGCCGATTTCCACCGTCACCTCATCTTCCGCCCCGATGACAATGCTGCGGGAATTTAAGTTGTGGGCGTTGATGGGGGTAATCAGTATCATCCTTGCCTTTGGGTCTACAATCGGCCCTCCCGCAGACATGTTGTACCCGGTGGAGCCGGTGGGGGTGGAAATGATAATGCCGTCGGCGTGAAAAGTATTTAAGTATTCTCCGTTGACATAGACAATGAGATTCACCACGGAGAGGGCTCCCGTCCGGTGAATGACAATATCATTTAACGCCACACTGGCTGCCACCTTGCTGCCGCCCTTGATGCCATAGCCGTCTAACATCATCCGCTCCTCCACAAGATAAGCGTCCTCCATCAGAAGGTTCACCGCAGAAAAGGCGTCCTTTTCCTCTAGCTCGCAGAGATACCCAAGCGTTCCCATGTTAATGCCGATGAGGGGAAGCCCGCTTTTTACCAGAGCAGAAGCGGCGCGTATCAGGGTGCCGTCTCCGCCAAGCACAATCACTCCCTCCGTATCTGCGGGAATTTCTTCTTTCTTAGGAGCCGCCTGCTCCGTCTCCTCCCCGTTGCTCACAAAGGATACTGCACTGCCGCCCTTCGCCCCGATATACTCTTTTAATTTTTCTGTCAGTTCCAATCCCGTATCTTTAAAGGAATTTGTGATAATCAAAAAATGTTTCATTTTTATTTGTCCAATTCACCATGCGCCGCTTCTACCACTGCATTGACATCTATCTCCGATGCGCTTCCGGTTTCCGCTTTTTTGATATATACCAGATATTCAATATTTCCCTCCGGACCTTTGATGGGGGAATATTCCAAATTCAGCACCACAAAACCGATGGATACCGCAAAATCAATGACCTTGTGAATCACTTCCTCATGTACGGATTTCTCCCTCACAACGCCTTTTTTCCCTACCTTTTCCCTTCCTGCTTCAAACTGAGGCTTAATCAGGCAGACCATCTCACCGTCCTCCGTCAGCAGATTTCTGGCAGGCTCTAACACCTTGGTCAGAGAAATAAAGGACACGTCCACTGACGCAAAATCCAGTTTATCCGCAATATCCTCCGGCGTGACATAGCGGATATTGGTCTTTTCCATGCAGACCACCCGCTCGTCCTGCCGCAGCTTCCAGGCAAACTGCCCGTAACCCACGTCCACGGCATACACCTTTTTGGCTCCGTTCTGCAGCATACAGTCCGTAAAGCCTCCGGTGGAAGCGCCGATATCCATACAGATTTTATCTTCTAACTTTATCCCGAAATGGGTCATGGCTTTCTCTAATTTCAGTCCGCCCCGGCTGACATATTTTAAAGTATTGCCTTTAATCTCGATATGTGCTTCGGTGTCAAAGGAAGCCCCAGCTTTATCCTCCCGCTGGTTCTCCACAAACACGTTTCCTTCCATAATCATGGCTTTTGCCTTTTCCCGGGAAGGCGCTAACCCTCTGTTTACCAGTAAAACATCTAATCTTTCTTTCAATCAACTCTACCTCATTCGCTCTAAAATCCCTGCCGTGATACTCTCGCTGTCGATTCCCACCTCTTTACAGAGAATCGCCACATTGCCGTGCTCCACATATTCATCGGGAATCGCCACATTCCATATCTGTATCTTACTGCCGCATTCATTATAAAAAGAAGTGATATGCTCCCCAAAACCGCCGTTTTTCACATTTTCTTCCATGGTCACGATTAATTTGTGGTTTTTCACAACCTGCCGCAGCGTCTCTTCATCCAAAGGCTTTGCAAAACGGGCGTTAATCAGGCTGCAGGAATAACCTGCCTTTTTCACCGCCTCTCTCACCTGCTCTGCCACCTTCACCATGGAGCCTAAGGCAAACAGAACAATGCCGCTCTCCCGGTAAATCCATTCACTTTTTCCTAAGGAAATGGGGCTGCGGAACTCCTTTAACCCGTCGTAAGCCTCCCCTCTGGGATATCTTACCGCAATGGGACCGCCAAAGGAAACCGCATATTTTATCATATCGGATAATTCCCATTTGTTTTTCGGCGCCATAATGGTCATATTGGGAATGCTGGATAAATAGGAAAGGTCAAAAATTCCCTGATGAGTCTCCCCGTCGCTTCCCACCAGCCCCGCCCGGTCGATGGCAAACACCACCGGAAGATTCTGAATGCAGACATCATGAAGTATCTGGTCATATGCCCTCTGCAAAAAAGAAGAATACACCGCAAAAATGGGTTTTAACCCCGCCGCCGCAAGACCTGCCGCAAAGGTCACCGCGTGTTCCTCCGCAATCCCCACGTCAAAGAACCTCTCCGGGAACATATTGTGGAAACGCTTTAATCCGGTACCGTCCGTCATTGCCGCCGTGATTGCCACCACCTTCTCGTCCCTGTCGCCTAATTTCCGCATGACCGTAGAAAAAATATCCGTATAGTTTGCTTTCACCCGGGGCGTCTTCGGCAGCCCTGTCTCAATCTCAAAGGGCTCCGTCCCGTGAAATCTCGCCGGATGCCGCTCCGCAGGCTCATACCCCGCTCCCTTATGGGTCAGCACGTGAATCATAACCGGACCGTCGATGTTAGACGCCTCCCGCATCAGCTTCATGATTCCTTTCATATCGCCGCCGTCCACCGGACCGAGGTAAATAATTCCCATATCTTCAAACAGCATCCCCGGTATCAAAAGCTGCTTAATGCCGCTCTTGGTTCTGCGGATTCTTTCTACCATTTTATCACCGTAAACCGGGATTTTATTCAGGGAATTCATCACCCCCGTTTTTAAATCCAGATAAGCGTCCGCTGTGCGGAAACCGGAAAGATAGGTGGAAAGACCGCCCACATTTTCCGAAATAGACATATTATTGTCATTCAGCACAATAATAAAATTCGTTTTCAGCCGGGCAGCATTATTCAACGCCTCAAATGCCATTCCCCCGGTAAGCGCCCCGTCGCCAATCACCGAAACTACTTTATAATCCTCCCCCGTAATCTCCCTGGCACTGGCAAGTCCTAACCCCGCAGAGATGGAGGTGGAGCTGTGTCCGGTGTCAAAACAGTCACAGTCGCTTTCCTTCCGCTTGGGGAAACCGCTCATACCGCCGTATTTCCGAAGTTCATCAAAGCCTTCCTTCCGTCCCGTCAGAATCTTGTGGGTGTAAGACTGGTGTCCCACATCCCAGATTAATTTATCCTTCGGGAAGTCCATGGAAAGATGTAACGCCATGGTCAGCTCTATCACGCCGAGATTAGACGCCAAGTGGCCTCCCGTCACGGATATTTTTTCAATTAAGAACTCCCGAATTTCAGAGGCCAGAATTTTCAGTTCCTCCTCCGACAGCTTCTTGATGTCATTCTCTTTTTTTATTTTTTCTAATACCATACAGAGTACCTCTGCTTCCTATCTAAATTCATACCTTATGTATGATGTTTTTTCAGAAACCGCATCCCCTGTCCGCAGTTTTCTCACGTACAGATAAGTCTATTTTTCACGGGAAATGAGATACCGCAGCAGCTCCGTCAAAAATTCATTTTTTACAGACAGCCCTTCCAACTGCGCAATGGCATCCTCTGACAGCCGCTTCACATCCTCTTTCGCCTTCTCAAGCCCTTCGTATGTGACATAGGTAATCTTATGGTTTTTCTCATCGCTGCCAATGGGCTTTCCCAACACCTCCATCGTGCTGGTCACGTCTAAAATATCGTCCTGTATCTGGAACGCCAGCCCTATTTTTTCTGCGATTTCCCCGATGACATTCTGTTCCTCCTGGTCTGCCCCCGCCAAAACGGCTCCAATCAGCATGGAACTTTCCATCAATGCGCTGGTTTTTAACCGATAAATGAAATCCAGTTTTTCCTTTGTCATGGAAGTGTCATTTTCGGATTCCACGTCCACCACCTGACCGCCTACCATGCCGAAAATCCCGGCTTTTCCTGCCAAAATCTGCATGGCTTTCCCAAGCCCCGGATTCTGCGGCTCCATGTCAAAGGCTTTTGCCGCCGTCTCAAAGGCATAGGTCAGCAGGGCGTCTCCCGCCAAAATCCCCATGGCTTCCCCATAAACTT
>JAGAIK010000271.1 GCA_017626625.1 Roseburia sp. | reverse complement strand
TCTTAGCTCAGCTGGGAGAGCATCTGCCTTACAAGCAGAGGGTCATAGGTTCGAGCCCTATAGGTCCCATTTCACAGCAAGGTTCTTAAGAGGACATGCTGTTATAATTAAATATGGCGGAATAGCTCAGCTGGCTAGAGCACACGGTTCATACCCGTGGTGTCGAGAGTTCAAGTCTCCCTTCCGCTACTATCAGAAAGTCTCGGAATTACCGTAAAATCAAGGGTTCCGGGATTTTTATTTTTTATGCTAAGATAATCAGAGTTAAGAGGTTTCGGAATGAAAAAGCAAAAGAAATATATGCCTGAAATGATAATTGCTGTTATGCTCATCGGCAGTTTCCTGCTTGGGGGCTGCTCTGGTACGGAATTGACCGAAGCGGACAAAAACAGCAGTCCTATAACTTCCGGCGCAGATGCGGAAAACAGAACAGACGATAGTGCTGCCGAAGGACTGCCGGAGGGAACGGACAGTCGGTTGGAGCTGCATTTTATTGATGTGGGACAGGGGGACGCCACACTTATTTCCTGTGACGGATACCATATGTTGATTGATGCGGGGAATAACGACAAGGGAACAGCGGTGTGGAGTTATTTAAAGCAACAGGGGGTAGAGCGGTTGGATTATGTAATCGGAACGCACCCGGACGCAGACCACATCGGCGGTCTGGACGTGGTTCTCTATAAGTTTGACTGCGGCACCGTGATTATGCCGGAGGTGGAGAATGATACCAGAACTTATGAGGACGTGGTGCAGGTGTTAGAGGAAAAGGATTATCCGGTGACCTGCCCTGTGGTGGGAGAAACCTATTCCCTGGGAGAAGCGTCTTTTACGGTGATTGCCCCGAATAAAGATTACGGAACGGATATGAATGATTCTTCTGTGGGTATTCTATTAGAACATGGAGACAACCGCTTTTTGCTGACGGGAGATGCAGAGGAAGAGGCGGAAGCAGATATTCTGGCAAATGGGATAGACATTTCAGCGGATGTTTATAAAGCGGGGCATCATGGAAGCAAGACCGCCTCCACAGAAGAATTTTTAAATGCGGTAAATCCGGAGTATGCAGTTATTAGCTGCGGAGAGGGAAATTCCTATGGACACCCCCATGCGGAGGTGTTGAATCGGTTCCGCAGTATGGGGATTGACGTGTTCCGCACCGATGAGCAGGGAACCATCGTGGCAGTTTCCGACGGCAGGGAGATTACCTGGAACTGTACGCCGTCTGAGAGCTGGCAGGCGGGAGAGCCTATGGGAAGTTCGGCGGGACAAAATACAGATAATTGGAAGGACGGACAGCAGACAGAGGATTCCTCAAAGGATGGACAAGACCAGTCAGAAAATGTGCCGGGCGGGAATGAAGCACAGGAAGAGGCTTCCGGCAGTGACACAGAGATAACGGTATACATTACGAAATCCGGGGAAAAGTATCACCGGGCGGACTGTTCTTACCTGAAAAGTGATGTTGAGAAAATTTCTTTATCTGAGGCAAAGCAACGGGGTTACGAGCCCTGCAAAAAGTGTCAGCCGCCGATAGAATAAGCAGGAGGGGAAAATGTGTGAGCTGTTGTTGAAATGCCAGGAAGGGAAAAAGCGTGCATGGAAGATTACAATTTTACGGGTTGGTATTTTGGGAAAATGATGATAGGATAAATAGAGAATATGAGAAGAAAAGGAGCAGAATATGAGAGTAGGAATGGGCTATGATGTGCATAAATTGGTAGAGGGGCGCGACCTGATAATCGGCGGGGTAAAAATTCCCCATATGCTGGGGCTGTTGGGACATTCTGACGCAGATGTGCTACTGCACGCCATTATGGACGCTCTGCTCGGC
>JAGAIK010000270.1 GCA_017626625.1 Roseburia sp. | reverse complement strand
GTGTCGTAGGATATCGTCATGGCGATTTCGTTGATTTTGATATTGACGAGGCTCTGGCAATGCAGAAAGACATTCCGGAGTACCAGTACGAAATCAGCAAAAACCTCTCTATATAATAAAGGCTACATAAACAAATCATATAAAAACATACAGTCTGGATTTATCATAGAACAGAGTTGTAATTTTTAAGGAAGTCCGCTATACTTGGAAAATAAGTGTGGCGGATTTTTTATGCGCATCCTCGTGCTGCAATCCCCGTGCAGAGGAAATAAACCACAGAAGTGGCGCATGGCGTGCAGCGAGTAGGTTTTTGAAACATGAAAAAGGGCGCTGACCGGAAAAATTTTTTACAGAAAAGCAAGGAAAAGAACATGATTACAAGTACAAGCAACCAGCAGATGAAGCATATCAGCCTGCTGTTAAAAAAAGCAAAAGTAAGAAATGAAGAAGGCATTTTTGTGGTGGAGGGAAGAAAAATGTTTGCCGAAGCCCCCAAAGACTGGGTGAGGGGCATCTATGTTTCCGAAACCTTTTTAAAGGAGCCGGAGCATAAAAAAATACTGGAGGGCAGAGAATATGAGGTAGTGGCGGATTCTGTTCTAAAGAGTGTTTCCGATACCCAGACGCCCCAGGGAATCCTCTGTCTGGTAAAAAAGCCGGAATACAGGTTAGAGGATTTACTCCAAAAAGAGCAGCCCCATCTTTTGATTTTAGAGAGCATTCAGGACCCGGGAAATCTCGGAACCATGCTCCGCACCGGAGAGGGTGCAGGCATTACCGGAGTGGTGATGAACCGGACCACGGTGGATTTATTCAACCCCAAAACCATACGCTCCACCATGGGAAGCATTTACCGGATGCCCTTTGTTGTGACGGAGCATTTAAAGGAAACCATAGAAGAACTGAAAGCCCGGCAGATTGCCGTCTACGCCGCCCATTTAAAGGGAACCCTGTCCTATGATGAGCCGGATTACCGGGGAGGGACAGCCTTTCTGATTGGAAATGAGGGAAACGGACTGTCCGATGAAATCGCAGACCTGGCAGACACCTACATTAAAATCCCCATGGAGGGAAAAGTAGAGTCCTTAAACGCAGCCATTTCCGCCTCCCTGCTGATGTATGAGGTGAACCGTCAGCGCAGAAAAAGTAACGGATAAGTATCAAACACTGCAGGGAGAAATGGCATTCGGAAAGAAAAAGGCAGGCAGAGAAGAAAGGAACGTACATGAGAATCTGGTTTAAAATAATGAAAGGCACCCATTTACTGCAGGACATGACGGTGAATGACGACACGCCGGACACAAGAACCCATAAAATTTTTAATGCCCTAGAGCAGGCGTGCTATGAATTTGATTTGGGAAAACCCATCTGGTTAGACGCCAATGTGGAGGAATTTAAACGCCACGCCAAAACAAGATTCCGGCAGGACAGCTTTATCGAGTAGATAGACTTTGACTATTTAGAACTGCACGTGATAGAGGAAGATTAGCCTGCTGACGCAGGGCAAAGAAACGGGAGCAGTCACTGAACAGACAGAGAATGGAGATTAGAATGGAAAAGTTAAAAGCATTTTTAAAAAGAAAAAATATAGAGATTTCCGCAAAGCGTTACTTTATCGACGCACTGGGCGCCATGGCGCAGGGACTGTTTGCGTCCCTTTTAATCGGAACCATTATCAGTACCCTGGGAACACAGCTTAACATTGAACTTCTTGTAACCGTGGGAAATTACGCAAAAGCAGCCGTCGGTCCCGCCATGGCAGTGTCCATCGGCTATGCACTTCAGGCATCCCCTCTGGTCTTATTTTCCTTAGCAGCAGTAGGAGCCGCAGCCAACGAACTCGGCGGAGCCGGAGGCCCTTTAGCAGTTCTTGTAGTTGCAATCCTTGCCGCAGAATTGGGAAAAGCCGTATCAAAGGAAACCAAAATTGACATTATCGTAACCCCCTTTGTCACCATATTAGTGGGAGTGGCACTTTCCCTCTGGTGGGCGCCCGCCATCGGTACCGCAGCAAGCGCCGTAGGAAACGCCATCATGTGGGCAACCGAATTACAGCCCTTCTTCATGGGAATCATCGTCTCCGTACTTGTGGGAATCGCCCTCACCCTTCCCATCAGCAGCGCAGCCATCTGCGCCGCATTAGGCTTAACCGGTCTCGCCGGAGGAGCCGCACTAGCAGGCTGCTGCGCCCAGATGGTAGGCTTCGCCGTCCTAAGTTTCCGGGAAAATAAATGGGGCGGACTTTTCGCCCAGGGCATCGGAACCTCCATGCTGCAAATGGGAAACATCGTAAAAAACCCCCGCATCTGGCTCCCCGCCATCCTAACCTCCGCCATCACAGGCCCCATAGCAACCTGCCTCTTTCACCTTGAAATGAACGGCGCCGCCGTCTCCTCCGGCATGGGAACCTGCGGTCTGGTAGGTCAGATAGGCGTCTACACCGGCTGGCTATCCGACATAGCCTCCGGCATAAAACCCTCCATCACCCCACTGGACTGGCTAGGACTTTTCATGGTCAGCTTCCTACTCCCCGGTCTATTCTCCTGGCTCTTCGGTCAATTCTTCCGCAAAATCGGCTGGATAAAAGAAAACGATTTAAAACTAGACTTATAGGGGCTGTTCAGCCCCTGTTTTGCCCAATCGTCAAATTGTCAGATTTTTCTTATAGGGGCTGTTCAGCCCCCCGTTTTACCCAATCATCAAATGTCAGCCTTTTTCTTACAGAGGCTGTCAAGCCTCCTATCCCGTCAAATTCCATCGTACCATTTTACCAGCAGTTCGTTCCGAAAAACTCCAAACTTCACATCTCCCCAGCCGTTCGTTTTCCACCCAAAAACCTTCGAGCTTCGATAAGGATTCGGGGGGCAAAAGAGGCTTACGATAACTGATATCGGCAGATTGCACCGGGCAGGGGGTGGATTTGTGACTATGGAAAGAGATTAGAGGTTCTTAGAAATCTGCCCGGCACCCAGTAACGCCCAGCCACGGACGGCTGGGCGAGGTACAACGGCGCCACGGAAGGCGCCCTTGTACCGTTTACGTCCCTCCTCCACAACCTCCCCGCAGATTTCTTAGAACCCCTTATCTC